>NZ_PSUU01000015.1:0-78531 GCF_002932015.1 Rathayibacter sp. AY1H3 | reverse complement strand
CAGTGCGCGGCGCGGTGTGGTCATGAGGGGCTCCCATCGGTGGCGGACGTCCCCGATCCTCCCGCCCGGGGCTGGGAGCGGCGGTCAGCCACGCGGCCCACGACCGGGTCGCGGGCGCAGGCCCACACCTCCTCGTGCTCATCGCGCGAGTATCGCAGAGCGGCGACGGCCTGCCGCGACGTCGAGACGTCCCGTCTCAACACGTCCCTCCCCCTCCCGCGGGATGCCGTTCGGGCACGCCGGACACAGCGCGTCGCGGACCGGAACGGCATCTCGCGGAGGGAGGGAGGACGGTGCGCCTCAGCGCAGCGACTCGAGCACGGCCTCCAGCTCGTCGACGGCGAAGTCGATCTCGGCAGCGGTGACCACGAGCGGCGGCGCCAGGCGGATCGTCGAGCCGTGCGTGTCCTTGGCCAGCACCCCGCGGGCCATCAGGGCCTCGCAGACGGCGCGGCCCGAGGCGAGCCGCGGGTCGATGTCGATGCCGGCCCAGAGTCCGGCGCCGCGGACGGCGACTACTCCCCGGCCGATCAGCGCCTCGAGGCGCGCGTGCAGCTGGGCGCCGCGCTCGCGGGCGAGGGCCTGGTACTCGCCGGTCGCGAGCATCTCGACGACTGCGAGGCCGACGGCCGCGGCGAGCGGGTTGCCGCCGAAGGTGGAGCCGTGCTGGCCCGGCTGCAGGACGCCGAGCACGTCGGCGTCCGCGACCACGGCCGAGACGGGGACGATGCCGCCGCCGAGCGCCTTGCCGAGCAGGTAGACGTCGGGGACGACTCCGACCAGGTCGCAGGCGAAGGTGGCGCCGGTGCGGCCGAGGCCGGACTGGATCTCATCCGCGATGAAGAGGACGTTGCGGCGCGCGGTGATCTCGCGGACGGCCGGGAGGTAGTCGGCCGGCGGCACGACGATGCCCGCCTCGCCCTGGATCGGCTCGATCAGCACCGCCACGGTGTCGTCGTCGATCGCGGCCTCGAGGGCTTCCGCGTCGCCGAACGGGACCGTGCGGAATCCGGGCGTGAACGGAGCGAAGCCGTCGCGCGCCTCCGCGTCGTCGCTGAACGAGATGATCGTGGTCGTGCGACCGTGGAAGTTGCCCGCCGCGACGATGATGTTCGCCCGGCCCGGAGCGACGCCCTTGACCCGGTAGCCCCAGGCGCGGGCGACCTTGATGCCCGACTCGACCGCCTCCGCGCCCGTGTTCATCGGCAGGACCATGTCCTTGCCGGCGAGCGCGGCGAGCGCCGTGACGAACGGGCCGAGGCGGTCGTTGTGGAACGCGCGGCTGGTCAGGGTGACGCGGCCGAGCTGCTCGCGGGCCGCCTCCAGCAGCACCGGGTGCGAGTGGCCGAAGTTCACGGCGGAGTAGGCGGCGAGGCAGTCGAGGTAGCGGACGCCCTCGACGTCGGTGATCCAGGCGCCGTCGCCGGTGGCCGCGACGACGGGCAGCGGGTGGTAGTTGTGGGCGGCGTGCTCCTCCTCCGCGGCGATGAGGGCGGCGGAGCGGGCGGTGTCGGTGTCGGTGATGCTCATGTCGTTCCTCCTGAGGGGACGATCGACTCTCCAGGAGTCGTCGCACTCGGCGTCGAGTGCGACGGATCGTGGACAGTGGAGGGTGGGTCGGCGCTGCTGGTCGCCGACCACGGGGAGTGGGTCAGCGGCGCAGCTCGAGCGTGCAGCACTTCACGCCGCCGCCGCCGAGCAGCAGCTCGGACAGGTCGACGCCGATCGGGTTGTAGCCGCGCTCGCGCAGCTGGCGCTCGAAGCCCGTCGCACGGGACGCGATGACGACGTTGAGGCCGTCGGAGAAGGAGTTCAGCCCGAGCACGGACGCGTCCTCCTCCGAGACGAGGATCGCGTCGGGGTAGAGCTCGCGGAGGGTGCGGTTGCCCTCCTCGCTGAACGCGCTCGGAAGGTAGGCGATGTTCGTGTCGTCGAGCACGGCGATCGCGGTGTCGAGGTGGTAGAACGACGGGTTCACGAGCTCGAGCGTGACGACCTCGCGGCCGAAGACGCGGGCGACCTCGGCGTGCGAGTCGGAGGCGGAGCGGAAGCCCGTGCCGGCGAGGATCCGCTCGCCGACGAGGAGGAAGTCGCCCTCGCCCTCGTTGACCTCCTCGGGGACGCGGACGTCGAAGCCGGCCGAGCGGAACCAGTCCATGTACGCCGGGCCCTCGGGCTGGCGCTCGGGGTAGGTGAAGGAGGCACCGTAGGCGATGCCGTCGATCACGAATCCGCCGTTGGCTGCGTAGACCATGTCCGGCAGTCCGGCCTCGGGCTCGATCAGCTCGATCGTGAAGCCGAGGTCGGCGTAGGTGTCGTGGAGGGTCTGCCACTGCCGGACGGCGAGGGAGGTGTCGGTGGGGACCTGCGGGTCCATCCACGGATTGATGCGGTAGACGACGGTGAAGTGCTCGGGACGGCACATCAGGATCGTCTTCGCGACGGGGGTTCGGGCGGGTGCCTCGGCGAGCACGGCGGTATCGGTCATTCGAGTCCTCCTGCGAAAGGATGCGGATGAGCGGACCGGGTCCAGTGGCTCCGTGCCCCGCGCATGACGCAGCGGGATGGAGCACGCTCGCGCCCAGTCTTGCACGCGCCGATCGTGCGGTTCTCGCCGCGGAGCGCACGGAACGCGCGTGAACGGTGGGTGCGGCGCGGGAAATCACCGCCGGTCTTCCGCGGGGCGCTGTGATGCCGCCGCGACTCTCGCCTTGAGGCGGCTTCCGGAGGGATGACGCGGCGCCTCTCGGAGGAAGAGCCTTATCCCTCGCTTGTCATCGCGCTGATGACATCTGTCGAATCCGTCGAATTCCGCCCTGAATGGGGGACTTAGTGCAGCGATAAGCGGCATGGGACGATCCCTCCGGCCCGACAGTCGTCGGCCTTCTCGCTCCGACGAATCCGGATGCCCTCCTCCATGCGAACGAAGACCCTCAGCGTCTCCCTTTTCCTCGCCCTGCTCCTCTCCCTCTTCGTCGCGACCCCGGCCCAGGCCGCGGGTTCGCCGGCTGCGCCGACGAACGTGACCGTGACCGACAACGACTGCACCGATGCGGTCACCGTCTCCTGGACGCCGTCCGCGTCGGCGACGGCCGGATATCGGATCCACGTGTATAGCCAGTATTCGGGTTACTACGAAGACGGTGACGTCTACTCCGCAAAGCTGATCGAGACGGGGCGTACCACGACATCGACGTTCGACCTTCCGCGGTCCTGGGACTACTACTACATCGAGGTGTCCAGCGTCTCGGACCTGAACGCTCCATACTCCGGCGGGACGGACGGGGAGTCTCTGGTCGCCTCTTCCACCCAGAGCGCCCCCGCCGAGGAGTCGCTCTACCACTTCTGGGACGTCCCCGCGCCGGGCGATCTGAGTGTCGCGGCAGATCCGACCTCGTCTCTTGCCACGGCGCGCTGGGAGAGGCCTTCCGCCGGTGGTGAAGACTGCAATTTCGACCGGTACTACTACGACCTCGACAACCTGAACTCGCAGTACGACTGGGACCAGTACCCCGATTACGATAGCTACCTCGACGCCGACGCCACGTCCGTCGACCTGAATATCGCCCCGTTCCAGCGGTACAAATTCTGCGTGTGGGCAGCGTCGCTCAGCGAGCGCCCTTACAACGAGTCTCCTGATTTCTCGCACTCCCCGGAGTCGTGTGTCACCTTCGGCACCGGAACATCGGCGCCTTTCTCGCCCGACTACGTCGATGGGTACTCCTCGGGCACCGCGATCACCGTCACCTGGGCTGCCCCCTGGAACGACGGCGGTAGCGATATCACCGGCTACCGGGTAGCCCGCAACGGCACCGATTCGTCCGGCAGCGGCCCCTGGTCGACCGTCGTCTCCGCCGACCGCCGCTCGCAGACGTTCACGAACCTCCGCCCGAACACCTCCTACACCTTCACCGTTCAGGCGATCAACGCGATCGGCACCAGCGAAGCGGCAACGGTCACCCGCACCGCCGACGCCTACTTCGCCCCCTCCGTTCCCACGCGCGTCGCCGGCACCACGAACGACAGCGTGCGATCCGCGACGATCTCCTGGGCGCCTCCGGAGTCGGCCGGCAACCCGGCGATCACCGGCTACCGCGTCTCGCGCAACGGCGTCGACAACGCGGGCGCCGGTCCGTGGTCGACGACGGTCGCCGCCACAGCCCGCTCCTTCACGTTCACGCATCTCGCTGCGGGCGCGGCCTACACGATGAGCGTCAGCGCGATCAACGCCGGAGGCGAGAGCGAGGCCATCTCGACCGTCGTGCGCATCGGCGGCACCGCCCTCACCGCCGCGACGCCGACCGTCACCGGCACCGCCGCGGTCGGCTCGACGCTCACGGCGAGCGCCGGCACCTGGGGTCCCTCCCCCGTCGCCCTCGCCTACCAGTGGCGTGCGAACGGCACCGCGATCAGCGGGGCGACCGGCACCACGTACCGTCCGGACGCGGGCGACGCGGGCAGGGTGATCACCGTCGCCGTCACGGGCTCGAAGTCGGGCTACGTCTCGACGACACGCGTCTCCTCCGGGACCGCTGCCGTGACCGGCGGCGCGATCACCGCCGCGACGCCGACCATCAGCGGCACGGCGAAGGTCGGCTCGACCCTCACCGCGAAGCCCGGCACCTGGGGCCCCTCCCCCGTCGCCCTCGCCTACCAGTGGAAGGCGAACGGCACCGCTCTGAGCGGGGCGACGTCTGCGACGTACACGCCGACCGGCGCCACTCTCGGCAAGGCGATCACCGTGACGGTCACGGGGTCGAAGTCCGGATTCACCGCCGTGACGAAGACCTCTGCGAAGACGAGCGCCGTGGTGGCGGGCACCCTCTCCGCCGCGACCCCGACGATCACCGGCACCGCGAAGGTCGGATCCACCCTGACCGCCAAGCCGGGCACGTGGGGTCCCTCGCCGGTGGCCCTCACCTACCAGTGGAAGGCGAACGGCACCGCGATCTCCGGGGCGACCTCCGCCACCTACAAGCCGACCAGCGCCACGGTGGGGAAGAAGATCACGGTGACCGTCACCGGCAAGAAGGCCGACTACACGACGGCGACGCGCACCTCCGCCGCCACCGCAGCGGTCGTCAAGTAGGGGATCCGACCCGGGCCGCCGGGGGAGCCTGCTCGCGCGGACTCCTCCGGCGGCCCCGGGAATGCACCACCACCGTCCCCCGGACGGGGGCCCATCCCGCCGACACCCGCCCTCGCCCGGAGGCGGGCGGCGGCTAACATTCAGACACCGTGTCCGCCGCGGCCTCCCGCGGATCCTGCCGAAAGGCCCGCCGTGCCCGCACGCCCCCTCGCCGCGATCGGCGTCTCCGCTCTCCTGCTGGCCGGCCTCGCCGCCGGTCCGGCCGTCGCCGCCCCCGATCTCCCGGGCGCGAGCGCCGCGCAGGAGGCGGCCGCCGAGGTCGTCCTGTCCGGCACCATCGCGCTCCGCGACGCCGATGAGGAGCACCCCGCCCCCGAGAACCCGTACTTCTACGTCCAGGTCGAGGACGCCGAAGGGGACGTGGTCGCCCAGGCGAACACGGGCGCGGACTTCTCCCTCCCCGTTCCCGGCGGCGAGCCCCTCACCGTCCGCGCGAACCTGATCGGCAGCGACGACTGGTACCCGACCTGGTTCGGTGACACCCCGGTCGCCGAGGCCGCGAGGACGACCCGGGGGACCGACGAGTCCGTCGCCATCTCCCTCCTGCGCACCGCCGAGCTGTCCGGATCGGTCACCGCCGACGCGGTCCCGGGCGTCTCCTCCCCCTCCTTCGACGTGCAGGCCTGGTGGGTCGACGGAGGGACGTACTCGCTGCTCGACACCGTCCCCGTCACCGGAGCCCCCGGCGCCGCCCGCGCGTGGGACACGGGCGACCTCGCCCTGCCCGCCGGCGACTACCTCCTGCGCCTCGTGGAGCCGGGGTACCCCGCCTACGACGACCAGTACTTCTCGCGCCTGGCCCGCCTCGACGAGCGCGCGGTCGTCACCGTGCCGCCGGGCGGCCGCAGCGGCATCGACTTCTTCCCGTCCGCCTACTCCTCCGACGTCGCCCGCCTCGCCGGGACCGACCGGTACGCGACCGCCGTCGCGGTGACCGCCTCCGGATTCGCCGACGGCGCCCCCGTCGTCTACCTCGCCAGCGGAGCGAACTGGCCGGACGCTCTGAGCGCCGGCCCCGCCGCCGCGAAGCAGCGCGGCGCCCTCCTGCTCACCGACCCGAGCGTCCTGCCCGCCGTGGTGGCGGCCGAGCTGCGCCGCCTCGCCCCGCAGCGGATCGTCGTGGTCGGCAGCGCCCTCTCCGTGAGCGAGTCGGTGCTCCAGCAGGTGAAGGCCCTCGGGATCCCGACCGAGCGCATCGAGGGCGTCGACCGCTACGACACCTCGCGCCGGATCGTCGAGGACGCCTTCCCCGACGGCAGCTACGAGAACGTCTTCGTCGCGACCGGCACCAACTTCCCGGACGCCCTCTCGGTCGCGCCGATCGCCGGCCGCCGCGCCGAGCCCGTCCTCCTCGTCGACGGCGCCCGCTCGCGCCTCGACCAGCCGACCCGTGACACCCTCGCCGGACTCGACCCCTCCTCCGTGCAGCTGCTCGGCGGTGCGCCGTCGATCTCGACCGCCGTGGAGGCAGACCTGCGCGCCGCGAAGATCGCCGGCACCGTGTCGCGCATCGCCGGGACGGACCGCCACGACACCAGCCGACGCCTCAACGACGTCTTCCCGCCGTCCGAGCTGGGCGACACCGTCTACCTCGCGACCGCCACCGGCTTCGCCGACGCGCTGGCCGTCGGCCCGGTCGCCGCGAAGCAGGGCGCCCCGCTCTACCTCAGCGAGCCGACCTGCCTGCCGCGCAGCACCCGTGTGAAGATGCAGGGCCACGACCTCGATCAGGTGCTGCTCCTCGGCAGCCCCCTGACCCTGTCGGCGCAGGTGCGCTCGCTGTCCGCCTGCTGAGACCCGAGACGCACCGCACGAGCCCTGGAGATCCATGAGCGCCACCGCCGACCGTCCCCTCCTCGTCGGCATCGAGACCGGGGGCACGAAGGTCGTCGCGGCGGTCGCCGACGCCGCTGATCCCGAGCGGATCCTCGCGACGACGACCCTGCCGACCCGCGGGCCCGCCGAGACTCTCGCCGATCTGGCCGGCTTCGTCAGCGGCCACGGAGTCGACGGCACCGTCGCCGCGGTCGGCGTCGCCTCCTTCGGCCCGCTCGACATCGACCCCGGCTCGCCGACCTACGGGCACCTCACCTCCACGCCGAAGCTCGGCTGGGAGGGCACCGACGTCCTCGGCCCGATCGGCGCGGCCGCACCGGGCGCCCGGCTCGCGCTGGTCACCGACGTCAACGGAGCCGCCCTGGGCGAGGCCCGCTGGGGCGCCGGAGCCGGAGTCGACGACTTCGTCTACCTGACGGTCGGCACCGGAGTCGGCGGCGGCGTGATCGCGGGCGGACGGCTCCTCGCCGGCAGCGGCTGGCCCGAGGTCGCGCACCTGCTGCCCCGCCGCCACCCCGAGGACGGCTTCGCCGGCACCTGCCCGTTCCACGGCGACTGCCTCGAGGGCCTGGTCGCCGGTCCCGCGATCTCGGCGCGCTGGGGCGTCGACGGCTCCCGCCTCGGCCCCGAGGAGGCGGCCGCGAACCTCCGCTTCAGCTCCTACTACCTCGCGCAGCTCGTCACGACGCTCGCCTACGTCGCGGGCGTGCGGCTCGCGGTCGTCGGCGGAGGCGTGTCGAAGACGCCGGGGCTCGTCCCCGCGGTCGAGGCCGAGGTCGAGCGGCTGATGGGCGCGCCCGGAGCGACGGGGACGGGCGGCGGGCGGATCCGCATCGTGCGCCCGGCGCTCGGCGACGAGTCCGGGGTGCGCGGGGCGATCTCGCTGGCGGAGTCCCTGCTCGCCTGAGCTCTACCCTCGTCCCATGAGCGACCGACCCGTCGACCCCTCCGCCCCCGACTCCGGTCGCGACGAGACGGTGGAGGAGCGATCCGACCGCAACTGGAACGAGATCCTGCAGGAGCTGCGGGTCGTGCAGACCGGCACGCAGATCCTGGGCGGCTTCCTGCTGACGCTGTGCTTCCAGCAGCGCTTCGCCGACCTCGCGCCGCCCGACGTGGCGCTCTACCTCGTGCTCGTCCTGCTCGCCGCGTGCGTCACGATCCTGGCGCTGGCGCCCGTCATCGCCCACCGGCTGCTGTTCCAGCGGCGGAGGAAGGCCGAGCTGGTGCGGTTCGGCAACCGGGTGGTCACGGTGTGCCTCGCGGCGGGATCGCTGCTGTTCGTCGGAGTCGTGGGCTTCGTGTTCGACGTCGTGCTGGGCGGGCCGGCAGGCCTCTGGGCGGGCGGAGGCGTGCTGCTGCTGCTCGCCGTGGTCTGGGCGACCGCGCCGGTCCTCCTGCGGAGGCGCTGAGGGCGGTGGAGTCTGCCCGCCCCTCCCCCGCGAGTCAACGGGGTACCTGGGTCCGCCGCGCTCTTCCTACCGTGGCCGCGAGGCGCGCACCGCGCCGACGCGAGAGGAGCACCATGACCGACCGGACCGAGCAGCCGCAGGAGAACCCGCAGAACCACGACCACGTCGACGACGCGGGCGTCGACAAGCCCTCGCAGGCCGAGGGCGACGACACCGAGGGATCGGCCGGCTGATCGCCGCCTCGATCCCCGTCCTCCCCGCGGTCGACAGCAGCGCGGCCGTCCTCGCCGACGGCTACCTCTTCGGGACGCGGCGCTTCGACGACGTGGGCGCGGACGCGTTCCGCACCCGGATCCTCGGACGGCCGGTGATCATGGCGCGCGGCATCGAGGCGGCGCGCTTCTTCTACGAGGGCGGGCGCTTCGACCGCGAGGGCGCGCTGCCCGGCTCGGTGCTGCACCTCCTGCAGGACGAGGGCAGCGTGCAGACCCTCGAGGACGAGCCGCACCGGCGGCGGAAGCGCATGTTCCTGGATCTGGTGGAGACGCCCGAGCAGCGGTCGAGGCTGGTCTCGGCCTTCGCGCGGGAGTGGCAGGCGTCCGCCGCCCGGCTGACGGGCGAGCGGGTCCGCCTCCAGGACGTCGCCGCGGAGGTCCTGGGCCGCGCGGTCCTGTCGTGGGCCGGCATCGAGGCCGACGAGGAGGAGGTGCTGCGGCGCACGGACGAGCTCCGGGCGATGATCGACAACGCCGGGCGCTTCGGCCCGCCCAACTGGGCCGCGCGACTCCGCCGCCGCTCGACCGAGCGGTGGGCGCGCGGCCTGATCGAGGCGAACCGGACGGCCGGACCCTCCCCGACTCCCCTGCACCGGATCGCGCACGAGAAGGAGGACGGCGGCCTCCTCCCCGTCGAGGTCGCCGCGGTGGAGCTGATCAACCTGCTGCGGCCCACGGTCGCGGTGGGGCGCTTCGTGGTGCTGGCGGCGCTCGCGCTGCACCGGCATCCGGAGTGGCGGGAGCGGCTCGCCGACCAGGAGGAGCGCGTCGCGTTCGCGAACGAGGTGCGGCGCTTCTACCCGTTCTTCCCGATGGTCGGAGGAAGGGCCCGCCGGGAGCTGGACTTCCGCGGCGAGACGCTTCCCGCGGGGCAGTGGATGCTAATCGACCTCTACGCGACGGACCACGGCTCGCACTGGGAGGCGCCGGGCCGCTTCGATCCGGAGCGGTTCCGGTCGCCGGTCGACCGCAACGGCTTCATCGCCCAGGGCGGCGGGCACTACGGAGGCGACCACCGGTGCCCGGGCGAGCCGGCGACCGTCGACCTGCTGTCCGCGGCGCTGGAGCTCCTGGCCGCGGGGCACCCGTACGACGTCGAGGACGGGCAGGATCTGCGCGTGAGCCTGCAGAGCTTCCCGACCGGGCCGGAGGACGGCTTCGTGGTGAGGTTCCGCTAGGGGCGGGCGGGCTCGGCGGGCGGCCTCGGCGGTCGGCCTCGGTCGGCGGCCTCCGCGGGGGCGGTCCTCCTCCACAGGCCGCGGTTCCACGCGCTCTCCCCGGATCCGCTCGGGCGTTCCCCGCCCGCCTCGCCCGACGAGCACGCTCGGGGGATGCAGAAGCCGAGTCAGTCCTCCGGAGCGTCGAGCTCCTCGAGCGCCCGCAGCGCCTCGCGGGCGCGCTCGAGCCGATCGGCCTCGGGCTCGTCCCACCATGCCGGTCCGCGCTCGCCCAGCCCGTGCTTGGCGAGCCCGACCCTCCTGCGCGCCAGCGCCTCCGCCTCCGCGTCCTCGTGCATCCTGGCGGAGCGCACTCCCGAGCGCCCGCGCCCGAGGTGCGAGGTGAGGCCGGCGACCACGTCCTCCGGCAGAGAGGGGTCGGTGCGCCGCCATCGGCGGCCCTTCACCACGAGCCAGCGCTCGTCGTCCTCGTCGCTCACTCCGTCACCGCCGCCTCGGGTTGAGCCGGTCACCGGTGCTCGTGAGGTCCACCTGATCCGGCAGGAGGAGCGCCTCGATCCGCCCCGCGGCGGAGAGCCGCAGCAGGTCGTCGACGAGGGCGCGCGAGCCGCCGATCAGCGTCGAGTCGAAGTCGACCTCGCTCGCGAGGTACCAGGCCCGGTCCCCCGGCCAGAGCGCGAGCGGAGTCTGCACGACGAGCCCGGAGGCGTCGGCGAAGCCCGCCGAGCGCGCCCACGCGGTGTCCTCGAGCACCCTGACGTCGAGCGAGAGCAGAGGCCCCTCCCGCCCCGGCAGCTCCACCGTCGCCGCGGCGGCGGTCTCGGGGTGCTCCCAGCCGGTCGGCCGGGTGTCGCTCATCCACTCGGGCAGCTCGTCCGAGGCGTCCGAGCGGGAGATCAGGACTCGCGACCCGCCGCTCAGCACGCCGAACCCCTCCCAGAACACGGCCAGGCAGTCCTCGGGAGCGCTCGTGTGCTCCGCGAGCACGGCGGCGACGGCCGCGAGCTCGTCGAGCGGGAGCACTCCGAGGCGGGGCTCCGCGTACTCGTCGGGATGCTCGCCGGTGAGCGAGTCCCACTGCGCGAGCGGATGCAGGAGCGTCCCCTCCCGCTCGGCGACCTCGCGCCACCGCCGGGGCGGGTCGTCGGAGGGGTGCAGGATCCGCGCAACCGCCTCGAACAGCGGAGGGACGATCCCCTCGAAGCGCCCGAACGGTCCGAGAGCGCGCAGCATCGGGTCCGCCCGCGCGGCGTCCCGCTCGGCGCGCAGGGGCGCGTCCCGGGGTGTCGGCTCGACCATCGGCCCAGGCTAGCGCTGGACGGTCGCTCCGCTCAGGGCGGAGAGGGCCCGCTGCGGTCCCGTCTCGCGGGCGAGGGCCTCGGCGAGCGCCGTCAGCCGTTCCCGGGCGGGAGCGTCGAGTGCGAGCATCCGCCGCGCAGCCTCCGCGAGCTCTCCCCCGGAGGCCGCATTGGGGTCGAGCACGGCGGCGAACCCGGCGTCCTCGAGCGCGGCCGCCCCCGCGAACTGGTCCGTCGAGAACGGCAGGACGACGAGCGGCACGCCCGCGGTCATCGCCTCCGTGACGCTGTTGTTGCCGCCGTGGCTGACCGCGAGCGCGGCCCGGCGCAGGAGCGCGACCTGCGGCAGGAAGCCGCGGACCAGCCAGCCCTCGGGGACCTCGCCCAGGGCCGAGCGCTCGGTCGCGCCGGAGGCGAGAGCCACGCGGACGGGCCTGCCCCCGACCTCGATACCGGCCAGGGCCTCGACGACCCGGGCGAGCACGTCGTCGCGCACCGAGAGGAAGCTGCCGAAGCTCACGTAGACGACCGGATCCTCGGACGCGGCGAGCCACTCCTCGACCTCCCCGTCATCGGGCTCCTCGCGGACGGCGGAGCCGAGGAACGCGTGCGGCGGCAGCTGAGCGGTTCGGGCCGAGTCGTGGAGCTCGCCCGGGTAGTTGAGCAGCAGGACGTCGCCGCTCTCGGCGAAGGCGTCGGCGCTGGGCGCCGCCCCGGGGTCGAGGGTGGTGAGGGCTGCGTTCCACTCCGCGGTGAAGGAGTCGCGCACACGCTCGCAGAGGGCGCGGAGCGCATCGAGGTCGTCCGGCTCCGGAGCGAAGGCGTCCGGCCAGACCGGGGGGAAGCCGTAGACCTCGCCGGGCACCGTGAGCGCGCTGGGGTGGCCGAGCACGACGTCGCCGTAGGGCACGCGGAGTGCCTTCAGCGCCACGCGCGCGGTGAAGGCGAGGTGGTCGACCACGATCGCGTCGGGCTGCACCTCGTCGAGGATCACGCGCAGGCGCGCGGCGACGCCGGACGGATCCCAGAGCAGGTCGGTGAGCCGTTCCCGCGCCTGGTAGGCGAGGGTCGGGACCATCCCGCGCCGGGTGGCGTCGAAGAAGCCGCGGAGGGACGCGCCCTCGTCGGGCGCCTGCTCCTCCGCGCGGATCGTGCCCGGGTTGGAGCCGCGCCCCAGCCGGAGCGCGATGTGCTCGAATCCGAAGCCGTCCACGATGGAGCGCGTCGCGTCGCCGGTGGCCACGACGACGCGCTCGCCCGCCTCCTGCCACGCCGTGCCGAGGGTCGCCAGCGGCAGCAGGTGCGACGCGTAGTCGGGGCTGATGATCAGCAGGGTCACGAGGCCCCCAGCACGAGCGGCGAGCGGAGAGGACGCTCCTGGTCCGCGGTCGCGTGCGCGTAGACGCCCGAGAGGGCATGAGCCATGGCCTGCACCGTGTAGCGCTCGGCGACCATCGCGTGCCCGCGGGCCGCGGCGTGCTGGCCGAGAGGCCCTCCTGCGAGATCGAGTGCGGCGGCGGCGCCGGCGGCGAGTGCCGCGGGGTCGGCGGTGTCGACCAGGAAGCCGGTCTCCCCCTCCTCGACGTAGGTCGCGGGCCCGCCTGTCGCCGGAGCGACGACGACCAGTCCTGCGGAGAGCGCCTCGAGGAGGGCGATGCCGAACTCCTCCTTGACGCTCGCGCAGACGTAGGCGCCTCCCGGAGCAGAGAGCCCCGGTCGGCCGTGCCGGATCGAGCCGAGCCAGCGGGCCACGGTCCCGTTCGGGCGGTGGCCGGCCAGGAGCAGCCCGTCGGACGCGACGGCGCGGATGCGGTCGAGCTGCTCGCGCTCGTCGGGACTCGGGTCGGCGAGGTCGCCGCCGACCAGGAGCAGGTTGGCGCGCTCCCGGAGCGAGGGGTCGGACGCCCAGGCCTCGGCGAGCGCCGCCATCCCCTTCACCCGGTGCAGGCGGCCCACGCTGAGCAGCAGCGGGAGGCCGCGGCGGTGCTCGGGCAGCTCCTCCAGCAGGAGGTCGAGCGAGGCCAGGTCCCCGCCCTCGTCCAGCGCGACCGGCTCACCGGCGGCGGAGGCCCGTGCGGCCGCCTCGCCGCGCTCGACCAGGCCGACGTCGATCCCCTCCGGGACGATCGTGTGCCGCTCCGGGTGCGCGGTGATGTCGACGCCGATCAGCTCGCGGATGGTCGCCGCCAGCTCCTCCCGCGGGAAGAGGACGGTGTGCGCGGCGTCGGCGGCCAGGCGCTGCACCAGGCGCACGCGGAACCAGAAGTGCTCGGCGGCGTCGCGCTCACCGAAGTCCGCGCGGGTGAGGGCGCCGGAGGCGTCCAGGCCCGCGATCAGGGCGTGCGGGTCCGGAGCGAGGGTGAACACGACGGGGATCTCGAGCTCCCGGGCGACCGCGGCCGCCGCGAGGGCTCCCACGTCCGCCATGCGCAGGTGCAGCACGTCGACCCGGCCGGCCGCGCGCAGGATCCGGCGGATGCCGCGCTCGGCGGCGATGCGACGGCTCCACGCCTGAGGCATGGCCACGGGCGGCCCCACGAACGGGACCGGAGCGAAGCCGTGGCCGGAGTCGGGCAGCTCGCCGAGCGCGCGCTCGGCCTCGGCCGGAGTCCCGCGCGAGAGCGTGAGCACCCGGTCGATGCCCTCCTGCTCGACGAGCGAGTCGCCCAGGCGCACCAGCAGGGTCGCGATGCCGCCGTTGTCGCCCGCGCCCACCCGCGTCAGGGTGCCGTCGATGTCGGCGTGGACGAAGAGCTGCGCGACCGTCGGCCCGGCCTCCACGGCCGGTGCGGGGGCGAGGTCGCCGAGGGCGAGCCGGGCGAGGGGCCCGATCGGCGCCGCCTCCTCGGCCAGGCCGGTGAGCAGGAGCTCGGCGTCGTCGGAGCCGCGCTCGCCGAGCGCGTCCGTCGCGGCGGCCCGCGCCTCCAGCCCCTCCGCGCGATCGGCGGCCACGTGCAGGAGGGTGCGCTCGGCGATCGCGCCGGGCACGAGGCCCAGGGTCTCGACGAGCCGCGCCCGGGCCGCCGCTTCGCGCTCGCCGAGCAGCGCGCCCTCGAGCGCGACGGCGACGAGGTCGGGGGTCGAGGAGGCCCAGAGCAGGACGGTGCGCTGCGCGAGCATGCCGGAGAAGCCGCCGTCGCGGACCAGGCGCAGCAGCGGTCCGAGCGCGGCGGGGCGGGGCAGGCGCCCGCCGAAGGCCCAGGCGGCGTGCTCGCGGAGGTACGGGCGCTCGTCCTCGAGCAGCATCAGCAGCGCGAGGTCGGCCTCCTCGTCGAAGACCTGCGCGAGCGAGTGCACGGCCGCGATCGCAGTGAGCTGGTCCGAGGGGTCCAGGGCTGCGCGGGTGAGCAGGCGCACCGCGCGGCCACCACCGTCGCTCACCGCGGCGACCGTCAGCTCGTCCGCCATCCGGACGGCCTCGAGCAGAGTGGGAGCGGCGCGCACGGCGTCGAGAGCGGTCTGCGTGGCCATGGTTCACCTGGTCTGTCGGAGCGGAGAGTGCGACGGAGCGCGACTCCCGACCGCTGGAGCGGCCCAGGAGGAGCGGACCGGTACCGAGCATGCCGCGTGGGCGGCTGGGATTTCGCCACTTGCGTCGGATCTCCTCCCGCGGTACGGCCTCCTGTCAAGGGGGTGATGGCCGCAGTTCGTTTGCGCAACGCGCGAGGATCCTCAGCCGCGGGTCCACTCCAGGAGCCGCTCGACCGGCCAGGTGGTCACGATCCGCTCCTCCGGGACGCCGAGCCGCTCCGCCCGCTCGGCTCCGTAGTCGAGCAGGCCCAGCTGGCCCGGAGCGTGCGCGTCGCTGTCGATCGAGAACAGGCAGCCCTCCTCGAGCGCGAGCGCGATCAGCCCGTCCGGCGGGTCCTCGCGCTCGGGGCGGGCGTTGATCTCGACCGCGGTGGAGTGGTCGGCGCACGCCCGGAACACGGCCCGGGCGTCGAAGGTCGACGGCGGGCGGGTGCCGCGCTCGCCCGACACCAGCCGCCCCGTGACGTGGCCGAGGACGTCGGTCCGCGGATCCGAGGCCGCCGCGACCAGCCGGGCGGTCATCTCGCGGGAGGGCAGCCGCAGCTTCGAGTGGGCGCTCGCGACGACCACGTCGAGGCGGTCCAGCAGCTCGTCCGTCTGGTCGAGCGCGCCGTCCTCGAGGACGTCGACCTCGATCCCGCTGAGCAGCCGCAGGGTCCCGGTGTCGAGGCCCGCGAGATGGGCCAGCTGCTCCTCCAGCCGCTCCGCGCTGAGACCGTGGGCGACACGGAGCCGCGGCGAGTGGTCGGTGAGCGCCAGGTACTCGTGGCCGAGCGCGCGGGCCGCGTCCACCATCGCGAGGACGGGCGTCGCCCCGTCGGACCACTCGCTGTGGCTGTGGAGGTCGCCGCGCAGCCGTCCCCGCAGCGCGCTCGCGGGCGGAGGAGCCGAGCCGCGCAGCTCCGCGAGGTAGTCGGGCACCCGGCCCGACCGCGCCTGCTCGATCACCGTGAAGGTCGTGTCGCCGATCCCGGAGGCCCGCCGCACGAGGGCGAGGTCGTCCCGCTCGGCGGACGCCATCCCCTCCAGCACCGCGGCCGCCCGGCGGAACGCCTTCGCCCGGTAGCGGGAGGCCCGCTCCCGCTCGAGCAGTGCTGCGATCTCCTCGAGTGCCGCGATCGGGTCCATGCGCCCGGTCTACCACGGCGCCCGCCGCGGCCTCACCCCCTCGACGGTGGCCTCGGCTCCGGCCCCCGGCCTCATCCCGCCTCGGCCCCGCCCCGGTCCCGGCCCCTCGACGCTGGGAACCGGCCGAGCCCCGTTGCCGACCGCAACGATCGAGATATATCGTGACTCTCGTCCACTCGCGATGTATCGCGTTTCAGAAAGGCACCCCGGTGCAGGAGGAGGAGCTCATGTCCCTCGAGAAATGGCTCGTACAGGCCGGCGAGACGAAGGTCATCGACCTCGACGTCGTCCGCTCGGTCAAGGTCGCCCTCGTCGGCGGCCAGATCGACGTCATCGCCCACGACGAGCCGACCGCCCGCGTGGAGGTCCACAGAGTCGACGGTCGCCCGCTCAAGGTCTCGATGGACGGCGACCGCCTCGAGATCGACCACGTCCAGCTCCGCTGGGACACCATCGTCGACGTCGTGAAGGGCCTCGGCCGCCGCGGCGACCGCGCCGACATCAGCCTCCTCGTCCCCCGCGGCGTCGACCTCAAGTTCGACACCGTCTCGGCCGACGGCCTGGTCTCGGGCCTCCACAGCGACGCCCGCGTCTCGACGGTCGGCGGCGACATCGTCGTCGACGGCCTGCACGGCGACATCGAGGTGAACACCGTCCACGGCGAGCTCTCGGTCCGCAGCCACACCGGCCGCGTCACCGCGCGCACCGTCTCCGGCGACGTCACCGCGACCGGCGAGCTCACCCGCTTCACCGTCGACGGCGTCTCGGGCAGCGTGTTCGTCGACGCCGAGGGCACCCCCGACCGGATCCAGGCCAACACCGTCAGCGGCGACCTCACGATCCGCGTCGACGAGGGCCTCGGCGCCCGCTACCGCATCAACACCGTCTCGGGCACGCTCCAGCTCGACGGCTCCGTCGTCAAGGGCACCTTCGGCCGGGGCTTCACCTCGACCACGGGCTCGCTCGACTCGAAGTGGGTCGACGTCGCCGCCAACTCCGTCTCGGGAGACGTGGTCGTCGTCCGCCGGTCCGTCGCCGCGTCCTCCGCCTCGGTGGGCGAGGGCTGGGGCTCTCCCGGCACCGGCCCCGCCGACGATCGCCGCCCGATGGACGGGAGCTCGCTGTGAGCCCCGTCTTCGCGCACGGCCGCCTGCGCCTCTACCTGCTCAACCTCCTCGCCGAGTCGCCGCGCCACGGCTACGAGCTGATCCAGGCGCTCAGCGAGCGCTTCGGCGGCACCTACGCGCCCAGCGCCGGCACGGTCTACCCGCGCCTCGCGAAGCTCGAGGAGGAAGGACTCGTCACGAAGGAGGCCGACGGCCGCAAGACCGTCTACTCCATCACCGACGCCGGCCGCGCCGAGCTCGCGAACCGCGCGACCGACCTGGGCGACATCGAGGAGGAGCTCACCGACTCCGTCCGCCGGCTCGCCGACGAGGTCCGCCTCGGCGTCGCGGAGGCGATGAAGAGCCTCCGCGCCGACCTGGCCAGCGCCGCCCGCGACTCGCGGGAGCCCGGACGCCGACCGGAGCACTCCGCCGAGGAGCCGCGCCCGCAGGACACGTCCGGCACCCCCTCCGAGCAGCCCGCGCCGGAGCAGACCGCGCCGGTCTCGCCCGACGCGCGCACCGCCTCGCGGATCGCCCTGCGCGACGCCGAGGTGCTGCTCACCGAGTTCCGCGACGAGCTGCGCGCGGAGCTGCGCACCGCCGCCTCCTCGGGATCCGTGACGACCGCGAGCGTCGACGCCCTGCGCGCCGCGCTCGACGAGGCCCGCGCCTCGGTCCGCTCCACCCTGGACTGAGCCCGGACACCGTACCGCCGGGAGGGCGGGGATCCCGCCCGGGGTCCCCGCCCTCCCGGCGCTACTGCCGCCCGACCGCCAGCGCCTCCTCCTCCACGTCGAGGAACGCCAGAGCGCTCACCACCGCCGGCTCCTGGTACCGCCCCTCGGAGCGCGCGCGGAGCACCGCCTCCCGCTCGGCCGCGATCATCACGCGCCGGAGCCGGTTGTAGGCCTGCGGGAGCGGCTCCACGCCCTCGCCCTCCGGCGGGTTCTCCAGGGCGTCGGCGAGGAACGTCGCGTTCCGCCGCAGCCGGTCGAGCACGCGGTCCTCCACTCCGTCCTGCGGCTCCGCGTCGAGCCGGGCGAGGCCGGCGGCCTGCGCCTCGGCGAGCAGCATCTGCTTCTCGACGTGCTCCTGCATCTCGTTCGGGGCCGGGAGCTTCAGGGCGCGGACGAGCCGCGGGAGCGCGAGCCCCTCGACGAGCGTCCCCGCCACCACGATGAAGGCGAGGAACTGCAGGAACGCGCGCTGCGGCGTCTCCGCGGGCAGGAGGAACGCGGCGGCGAGGGTGACCACGCCGCGGATGCCCGCGAACGACACCCCGATCGCGGTCGGCCAGGTCCACCCGCGCTGCTGCAGCCGGCGCGGACCGTGCCGGAACAGCAGCGTCGTCATGCACATCCAGGCCACGCGGCTCCCGACCAGCGCCGCGAGCACAGCCGCGCCGATGCCGACCGTCTGCCAGACCCCGATGCCCGAGTCGGCCGTCGCCTCCACCACCGACGAGAGGCTCAGCCCGATGAAGAGGAACACGGCGTTCTCGAGCAGGAACTGGATCGTCCGCCAGTTGAGCGACTCCGCGATCCGCGCCTGCGCCGACTGGATGACCGGCGCCCGGTAGCCCAGGTAGAGCCCCGCGACCACGACCGCCAGCACCCCGGAGCCGTGCAGCAGCTGCGCCGGGATGAACGCGACGTAGGGCGTCACCAGCGAGAGGCTCGTGTCCAGGACGGACGACTGCACCTGCTTGCGCACGAACCCGAGCAGCACGGCGATGCCGATCCCGACCCCGCCGCCCACCGCCACGGCCAGCACGAAGTCGAGCGCGATGCGCCCGGGAGTGACCGTGCTGACGATCGCCAGGAGGGAGGCGTTCAGCGCCACCAGCGCGGTCGCGTCGTTGAGGAGGCTCTCGCCCTCGAGCACCGTGAGCATGCGCCGCGGCAGGCGGAGCCGCCCCGCGATCGCCGTGACCGCCACCGCGTCCGTGGGCGCCACGATCGCGCCGAACGCGAGGGCCGCGGCGACCGTGATCGCCGGGACGACCATCCAGGCCACCGCGCCGACCACCGCGACCGTGAAGACGACGAGCCCGACCGACAGCAGGAGGATGCTGTCGCCGCGAGCGCGGACGTCGAGGACGGAGGTGCGGATCGCCGCCGCGTAGAGCAGCGGCGGCAGGATCCCGAACAGCACCACGTCCGGCTCGACCACCACCTCCGGGATCCCGGGGACGAAGGAGGCGAGAGCCCCGACGGCGACGAGCGCCACGGGAGCGGACCAGTTCACCCGCCCCGACACCCCGGTGACCAGGACGGTCACCACCACGAACGAGACGATCCAGACGATCGCGACGACGGGCTCCTCCATCGCGTCACTCCTCCCGGGCGTCGGCGCGCCACGGCCCCATTGTGGCCGCCCGGAGAGCAGCCCGGACAGCCGCCGGGAGGGTGCGGCTAGCGGCCGGCCTCGTGGATGTCGCGCGCCTTGGTGACCTTCGCCGGGTCCACCGGGTTCATGCCGAGGACGATCTTGCCGCGCGAGTGGCGCTTCTCGAGGTCGTCGAAGGCGTCCTGCACCTGGTCGAAGGGGTAGAAGCCCGAGACGAGCACCCGCAGCTTCTGCTCGCCGACGAGGCCGACCAGCTCGCCGAGGATCTCGGTGTCGCGCTGGGCGGTCTCGGCGTCGGGCCAGACGGCGCGCAGCTCGATCTCCTTGCGGTCGTCGCTGGAGTGGAAGCGGCCCGCCGCGATGCCGAGCTCGTCGGCGAGGGCGTCGTTCTCCCCGCCGAAGTTGTCGAGGAACACCGTGACCCCGCCGGGCGCCGCGGCCCGGATGCGGTCGGCGATCCCGTCGCCGTAGACCACCGGCTTCACGCCGATCTGGCGGAGGTAGTCGAAGTTGCGCTCGCCGCAGGTGCCGATCACGGTCGCGCCGCGTAGCTTCGCCAGCTGGATCTCGAGGCTGCCCACTCCTCCGGCCGCGGCGGAGACGAGGACGGTGTCGTCGGGTCCCACATGCGTGGCCTCCAGCGCGCGCCACGCGGTCACTCCGGCGAGGAACAGCGCGCCGCCGACCTCCCAGCTCACGGAGGCGGGCTTGGCGACGAGGTTGCGGCGCGGCACCACGACGTGGGTCGCGTGGGAGCCGACGAGCGCGTGGCCGACCACGTCGCTGCGGAGCTTGATGTCGGTGACGCCCTCGCCGAGGGCGACGACGACGCCCGAGAAGTCGGTGCCCTGGCGCATCGGGAAGGCCGCGGAGTGGTCGGAGTCGAACTGGCCCTGCCGGATGAACGCCTCCATGTGGTTCACCCCGGCGGAGAGCACCTCGACCAGCACCTCGCCCGCCCCGGGCTTCGGCCGCTCGACCTCGGCGATCTCGAGGACGTCCGCGTCGCCGAAACGGCTGTATTGGACGACGCGGGCGGCGGTGGGGCTCAGACGGGACATGCGCTCATCATCCGCCCCCGCCGCCCGAAGCCCCTGACCCCCGAACGGGGGCGTGCGACTCAGGAGGGGTCGCTCGGGCAGTACAGCTGGGTGCGCGGACCGGAGCGGTCGATGACGTGCTCGGACATCGGCCGGCCGCAGAGCGGGCACGCCTGCCCCGCGGGCGCCTCCTGCTCGGGCTGGTCGTACGGGCCGAGCGGCGGCGGGCCGATCCAGGGGAACAGCCGCGCGTTGAAGCGCTGGTAGAGGGAGCCGGTCTTCTTCCGCGTCATATCCTTAGTGTACTAACCATCAGGGCACGATGAGAGGATGACGTCGTGGAATCCGACCCGCTCGCCCTCCAGAACCAGGTCTGCTTCTCCCTCGCCGTCGCGGCACGCACCGTCATCGGGCTGTACCGCCCCGTGCTCGAGCCGCTCGGACTCACGCACCCGCAGTACCTCGTGATGCTCGCGCTCTGGGAGCGCAGCCCCCGCTCGCTCGCCGACCTCGGCTCCGCCCTCCGCCTCGAGCCGGCCACGCTCAGCCCGCTCGTGAAGCGCCTGGAGGCGAGCGGCCACGTCACGCGGGCCCGGAGCAGCGACGACGAGCGCCGCCTCGACGTCGCGCTGACCCCCTCCGGAGCGGCCCTCCGCGAGCAGGCCCTGCAGGTTCCTCCTCAGATCGTGGAGCGGCTCGACGTCCCCCTCGAGGAGCTCATCGCGCTCCGCGACAGCCTCACCAGCCTGATCGGAGCCGCGACCCGCGACGGCCGCTGACCCCCCGCTCGGGGCGTCGGCCGCGAGCACGCCGGCCGCCGCTCCCCGCCGCACCGGGAAACTCCCGGTCACAGCGCGGGATCAGCCTCCGCTCGGCCCGCTCCCGGCCGTCTTGACTGCCCCCTCGTACGGAGTAGTGTCATCGCTCGTGACACACGAGGGCCCCCCGTCCGCCGCGGACGGATCATCGGCCGACGCGACCGAGCTGCGCACCGCCAAGCACTTCTTCATCGGCGAGCCGCTCCCCAGCGACAAGCTCGAGGGACAGCTGCTGCAGAAGCGGCTCGCGCTCCCCATCTTCGCCAGCGACCCGCTCTCCTCCGTGGCCTACGCGCCGCAGGAGCTGCTGATGATCCTGCTGCTCGGCGGACTCTCCTTCCTCACCTTCGCCCCCTGGGTGGCCGCGTGCGTGGTCGTCCTCCTCGTCGTGGTGGTGCTGAGCTACCGCCAGCTGATCCGGGCGTACCCGTCCGGCGGCGGCGACTACGAGGTCGCCCGCACCAACCTGGGCGAGACGGCGGGCCTCACGGTCGCCGCCGCCCTCCTCGTGGACTACGTGCTCACCGTGGCCGTGTCGGTCGCCTCCGGAGTCGACAACATCATCTCCGCAGTACCCGAGCTGGCGCCGCTGCGGGTCGAGCTGGCCATCCTCTTCGTGGTGCTGCTGGCGGCCGTGAACCTCCGCGGCGTCTCGGAGTCGAGCCGCGCCTTCGCCGTCCCGACGTACCTCTTCGTCGCGAGCGTCTTCGTCATGGTCGTCGTCGGCCTGGTCCGCACCGCCTTCGGCGACACCCCGGTCGCGGAGTCGGCGGGCTTCACCGTGCAGGGCGAGCAGCTCACGCAGGCGGCCGTCGTCCTCCTGCTGCTGCGCTCCTTCGCGAGCGGCTGCGCGGCGCTCACGGGCGTCGAGGCCATCTCGAACGGTGTGCCCGCGTTCCGCGCCCCGAAGGTCAAGAACGCCCAGCGCACCCTCGTCGCGATGGGCACGATCGCGATCGTGCTCTTCGTCGGCCTGACCGCCCTCGCCCTGCTCTCGAACGTCCACTACGCCGAGAACGCCTGCCACCTGGTGGGCTTCGCTGACTGCGCCACGACCCCGCAGCGCTCCGTGATCGCGCAGGTCGCCGCCGCCACGTTCGGCAACAACACGATCCTGTTCTTCATCATCCAGGCCGCGACGGCCGCCGTCCTGCTCCTCGCGGCGAACACCGCGTTCAACGGCTTCCCGCTGCTGGGCTCCGTGCTGGCCCGCGACGGCTACGCGCCCAAGTCGCTGAACACCCGCGGCGACCGCCTCATCTACTCCAACGGAGTGATCATCCTGGCGCTCGTCGCCGCGATCATCCTGCTCGTCTACCAGGCCTCGCTCACGAGCCTCGTGCAGCTGTACATCATCGGCGTCTTCGTCTCGTTCACGCTCGGGCAGTCGGGCATGGTCAAGCACTGGGTCCGGATGATCCGCAACGGCGAGGGCTCGCGCACCGTCTACACGAGCCTGGCCATCAACCTGTTCGGCGCGACGCTGACGTTCGCGGTGCTCGTCGTCGTCACGATCACGAAGTTCACCCACGGCGCCTGGCTCGTCTACCTGGTGATGCCGATCCTCGGCGTCCTGATGGCCGGCGTCTACCGCTACTACCGCGACGTCGAGAAGGAGATCGAGGTCGACCCGACCACGACCTTCGGCGCCAACGGCGACCACGCGATCGTGCTGGTGGGCCGGATGAACAAGCCCACGCTGAAGGCGCTCGACTACGCCATCGCGGCGCGGCACGAGACGCTGGAGGCGGTGCACTCCTCCATCGACGACGCGCAGACCGCGCAGCTGAAGGCCGACTGGGCGCAGATGGACATCGAGGTGCCGCTGCGCTGCGTGGCCTCTCCCTATCGCGACATCTCGTACCCGCTGATCAAGTACATCAAGGCCCACCGCCTCGAGCACGGCTCCGAGATCACGACGGTCTACATGCCGCAGTACATCGTCGGGCACTGGTGGGAGGCGTTCCTCCACAACCACAAGTCGCGGCGGATCCGCCAGAAGCTCCTGCTGGTGCACGGAGTGACGGTGGCGCTGGTGCCGTGGCTGCTCGACTCGTCCGAGCTCATCTACGGGCGCCGCTCCCGGCCGATCCCCGGCCAGACGCGCCGCGGCGAGCCGGTGCGCCCGGTGACCCGCCGCCCGATCCCGCCCGCGTCCTCGCTCCCCCAGGGAGCCGCCGGCGAGGGCGCTCCGCGCATCCCGCAGCGCCCGGCCGCGCAGAACCGGCCGCGCTCGAAGCGGCGCTGAGGCGACGGGAGCTGCCGGCAGCGGCCCGGAAACGGGTAGAGGGCCCGCGGCGTGTGCCGCGAGCCCCCGATTTCCCCTTAGTGCCTTCCCCCGAAGGCGGCCCGCCCCAACGGGCCGTGTCCGACGCTATCGGTGGGCTATGCACCGGCGCATCCTCCTCGCGACGGATGCCCGTGCTCCGTTGAGACGACAGGCTCGTCCTCCGCCGTCTCAGACGACGGCCCCGCGCACCCCTCGGCCGGTGAGCCACCAGACCGCCGCGACGGCGACCGCGGCCGCCGCGCCGCCGCCCACGAGCAGGATCGCCGCCCGCACCACGTGCGCCCGGTAGGCGGCGTCGAGCGGATCGATGCCCGCACCCGCCAGCACGATCCCGGCGGGAACCACCGCGGCCGCGAGCACCACGGCCGCGGCCGCGATGCGCACCGGCTGCCGGCCGTCGGAGCGGAGCTTCCGGGGACGGCGACCGATGTACCAGACCACCGCGCCGATCCCGAGCCCGAGCAGCCCGAGCACACCGCTCGCGTACTGCGCCCATCGGAAGCCGGGGAAGGGCCCGAGCTCCTTCTGCAGCAGCGGGATCGCCGAGACGAAGAGGCCGCCCCGGTGGGTGAAGCCGTCCCACATCACGTGGCTGGCGGCTCCGATCGCGATGCCGGCGGCCGCGAAGACGAGCACGCGGATCCATGCGGCGGCCCCGCGGGGAGGCGAGCGCCGGGGACGCAGGCGCGAGCGGACCAGCGCGGGCGCGAGGTCGCGCCAGGCCGGAGCGACGACCGCGCTCCACAGCGCGAGGCCGAGCATCCCGAGCAGCAGGTCGACGGTGACGACGCCGAGGAGGGAGTGGGTGGACTCGCGGGCGACGGCGATCGGGAGGTACATGCCGATGTCCGGGACCATCGCGCCGATGGCCACGGCCGCGGCGGGGATCCGGCCGTTCGAGAACGCGAGCGCGACGACGGCGTGGCTCGGCGTGAAGGGCATGACACGCACGCTATCCCGGCAACGCGACCGGCGAGTGTCCGCGTCGCGAAGCGCGCGTCACCGATCGCGGTCCGGCTCCTGCGCTCCGCTCCGGCTCGTCGGCCTCCCGGGGCCGGCGGTCAGCCCGAGGAACGTGATCCCCAGGACGAGGAACACCGGCCAGACCGGATTCCCGAGGACCGCGAAGACCGCTCCCGCCGCGAGGAACAGCGGACCCGTGACCGCGTTCCAGCGCCGGGACGCCTCCTCCGACGACATCCGACCCGAACCCTTCCCGTCCTGTGCGCGCGCCATCCCTCCACGCTAGATCGCCTCCGCGGGGCCCGCCTCCCCCGTCCGGCGGAGCCGCGCGCTCGGGGAGCTCCGAGCGCGGCGACCGTAGAATCGTCCGGAAGTCCGGCCCTCCGGGCCCAGCGGCGACGGATCGGAGCGGGTGTGCGGAAGGCGTTCGCGATCCTCCGCCTGGCCCTCGCCGGGCTGGGCGCGGTCGGACTCGTCGGCGACTTCTTCTACACCCTGGGCTTCCGCGCGTTCCAGATCGACAACTTCTTCGCCTACTTCACGACGCAGTCGAACATGGCCGGGGTCGTGGTGCTGGGCCTGTCCGGCCTGGTCGCCCTCGCGCGCGAGCGGGAGCCGCGCTGGCTCAGCACCGTGCGGGCGCTCGTGCTCACCTACATGGTCGTGTCGGGGATCGTCTTCGGGCTGATCGCGGTGGAGGCCAACAACCGCGGCGTGCGGGTCGACGTGCCCTGGTCGAGCGCGCTCCTGCACTTCGTGATCCCGACGCTCGCGATCCTCGACTGGATCCTCGGACCCGGCCGCCGCCCGGTCGCCTGGCGCGGGGCGCTGACCGTGCTCGGCTTCCCGATCGTCTGGGGCGTCATCACCCTGGTCCGCGGGGCCCTCATCGGCTGGTACCCGTACTTCTTCCTCGACCCCGGCCAGGTCGACGGACCCGTGATGTTCGTGCTCTACGACGTGATCGTGCTGAGCCTGATCTCCGGCATCGCCGCGTTCGTCCTCGCGCTCAGCCGGGTGCGGCCGCTCGGGGCGGCGCACGCGTCGGAGTGGAGGGGCCCGCTGGCGCGGCTCCGCGAGCTCGTCAGCCGGGGACGACGGCGAACGGCTCGAGCGCCGTCTGCGCGAGGGTGACCAGCTCGTCGTCGCTGAGGTCCTGCAGTGAGAGGGCCTGATCCGCTCCGACCAGCCCGACGAGCACCGCCTCGCCGGTCGACGGCTGGAGGTTGAGCCACTCGGTGATGCCCGCCTCGGAGCCGACGAGCGACCAGCGCGCGGGGGCGTCGGCCTCCCAGAACGCCTCGTCGAAGCGCAGCCACAGCGCCTCGACGACACCGGAGCCGAGGGCCGCGACGGCCGCGCGCTGCGCGAACGGGAGCGGCGGGTCGAAGGCGATCGCGTCCGTCTGGAGCACCCCGATCGGCACGGTGACCAGCACCCGGTCGGCTGTGAACGACTCGCCGGTGCCCAGCCGGATGCTGACCCCGGTGTCCGTGTAGCCGATCCCGCTCACCACGGCGCGCAGCGAGACCTCGACGTCGGCGAGCAAGGTGTCGACCAGGGGCGCGAGCCCGTCGGTCAGCAGCGCGTCGCCGGAGTCGTCGCTCAGCTCCTCCGCGGTCGTGGCGGCGGAGGCGTCGCCCAGTCCGTACCAGGAGGAGAGCTCCTCGGGAGCGGCGCCGGTGCGCAGTGCGGTCGTCCCGGCGAGGTGCGCCGCCACGCGGGCGGCGTCGCCGTCGCCGGAGCCCGGCTCGGCCTCGGCGGGATCGGGCGCTCCGGAGCCGGCGAACGACTCGGCGAGCGCCAGATCCTCCGGCTGCTCCGCTCCCCACTCGAGAGCACGGGTCAGGGCGTCGGCACCCGTGGTGCCGGTGTCGAGAGCCGCGCCGTCGGCATCGCTCGAGCGGACGTCGGCGAGGTCGACCGCGGTCGTGACCACGCCCGCGTCCGCGATGCTCTCGCGCAGGGCGGCTCCCGCGCCGGTGAGGGCCCAGGCTCCGGTCTCGACGGCGATCGGCCAGCCGTCCGGAGTCGCGGTGGCGATGCGGCCGCCGGTGCGCTCGCGCGCCTCGACCACGGTGACGTCGAAGCCCGCGTCGGACAGGCGCCGCGCGGCGACCGCTCCGGCGAGACCGGCCCCGACGATCGCGATCCGCTCGCCCTCGTCGGCGACGGCGCTGATCTCGGCGGCCGCGCGGACCCCGGAGCTCCAGGCGCCCTGGAGCGTGCCGGGCGCCTCCGTGTCGGTGGCCTCGCCCGCGAGGAAGACGCGGTCGAGGACCGCCGTGCCCAGGTCGGTGCGGTGCTGCGGCGTCGCGCCGACGGGCAGGTACGAGACGGAGCCGAGCGCGTACGGATCCTCGGCCCAGGCGGAGCGCACGAAGGCGGCCGGCGCGGGGACGGCGGTGGTGCTCGGCGTGGGCACGGGGGCCTTCGTGACGGAGCGGGTCGGCGTCGGACGCGACGGCGTGCAGCCCGCGAGAGCCAGGAGCCCGACTCCCGTGGCGGCTCCCGAGAGGAAGAGGCGGCGTCCGATCGTCATCCCGGACATCCTACGTTCTCGGCGTTCGGCCGGGGCGGCGTGTGCGGCGCGGTGCTGACGCCACCGGGCACGCGGCCCGCTCGGAGGTGGGGGGTGACGGCGGGACGGCGAGCGGATAGCGTCGGGGCAGCGCGGACCGGACCGCGGCGACGGGGGACGCGGCATGGACACGACACGGACGCGGACCGCGACGACGACGGCCGGGGCCCCTCCCCGCAGTCACCTCCACGCGGTGCTGCTCGGCGCGCTGGGCATGATCGTGGTCCCGCTGCTCATCGTCCTCGCGACCACGGCCTGGTCCTCCCCCGGTCCCGAGGAGTACGTCCGCATGGCGCTCGGCTCGGTGGTCGCGGCGTGCGTCTCGGTGGTCGGCGCCTGGTGGCTCGCCTTCGAGCGGCGCAGCGCCGGGGCACCCGGTCGCACCTGGTTCTGGGGCGTCGCGTGCCTCTTCACGGTCAGCGCGGTCTCGACCGTCGGAGCCGCCGCCGACCGCCTCACCGGCCTGATCACGGGCTGAGCGGGTGGACGTCCAGGCGCGGTCACCGCGCTCGCCTCACTCCTCGGCGACCGCCCCGATGGCCCCGAGTCCCGCCTCGAGCGAGCGGCAGCAGCATCGGCGCCGGTGATCGCCCCGACGAGACGACCGAGCGGCTCCGGCTGTTCCGTCCCGCCGAGAGCAATCTGGACGAGCTGTGGCGGCTGTACTCCGACGAGCGGATCGCGGCGGGCGACCCCCTCCTCCGACACGGCTCCGTCGAGCAGACCCGGGCGGTGCTCGCCCACCGGACGGCGCAGCGGGAACGGGACGACCTCAGCAGCTGGGTCGTTCGGGTGCGGAGTACCGAGGGCTGCGCGGACGGCGCGATCGGGGTCGGCGGCTGCACTCTCCTCACCGACACGGCCTGGAACGTCGCATTCACCGTCCATCCGGACCACTGGGGCAGGGGGTACGCCCAGGAGGTCGCCTCCGCAGGGATCGCTCGGGCGCGGCGGCTCCGGCCGGAGCTCCCCGTGACCGCGGTCGTCGCGGAACGGAACGAGCGATCGCACCGCACGGTCGCTCGACTCGGTCTCGAACGGAGGTGGGCGGGCCCCGACGCGCACAGCCCCGACCCCGCGGCTCGCATCGTGCTCTACTCCGACCGCCTCCTCTCCGAGGACGAGATCGGCCGCCTCACGAGCTGAACGCGCCGCGTGACGCTGATCGCCGCAGGCAGCAGCGGAGCCGAGACGCCTGCGCGAGACCGCGACGTCTCGTTCCGGTGCGCCTCCTGGCCCCATCTTTCTTCCCGGCGGGCGGCGCTGCGCACGAGTGGGTGGGTGGGCGGCGCGGCACTCGCGCCGACCCCTCTCGCGATCGCGCTCAGCGGCCGCCCGCGAGTCGGGGCAGGAAGGGCGCGGAGGTACTCGCCGGACGGAGCATTCGAAGCCCGTCACCGCGAGGGGCGTTAGCGTCATCGGATGGCGAGCATCACGTACCCCACGCCCCTCCGCGCCGGAGGCCGGGTGGAGGTGCCCGCGCCCTCGATGGGAGTCCCCGAGCCCCTGCACGACCGGCTGCAGGACGCCGCGCGCCGACTCGGCTCGGCGGGCTACGACGTCCGGGTCCGGCCGCACGCCCTCCTCGGCGGACTCGCTCCGGCGTCCGCCGCGGATCGGGCGGCCGACCTGCACGACGCCTTCCGGAGCGGGGACGCGGTCCTTCCTCCGTGGGGCGGCGAGCTCGCCGTCGAGCTGCTGGAGAGGCTCGACTGGCACGCCCTCGCGGAGGCCCGGCCCTGGTTCGTCGGCTGGTCGGACGTCTCGACGCTGCTCCTGCCCCTGACGACGACGACCGGGCTCGCGACGATCCACGGCGCCAATCTGATGGACGAGCCGTGGGAGCTGCCGGTCGGATTCCACCGCTGGACGGAGGTCGCCGGCCTCGAGCCCGGAGCCGCGTTCACGCAGCACGCCGCGCCGCGACGCCGGAGCCGTCCGTGGGGTGCGTGGGCGGACGAGCCGCTCGACCGCGATCGGGCCTACGAGGAGCCGACCCGCTGGCGCTCGCTCGACGGGTCAGCGGACGCGGCGATGTCCGGCCGCTTGATCGGCGGATGCCTCGAGACGGTGTCCCTGCTCGCGGGCACGCCCTACGGCGACGTTCCGGGCTTCGCTCGCCGGCACGCGCCGGAGGGGACTGTCGTCTACCTGGAGGCGGCCGGGTCCGACTCCGTCTCGGTGCTCCGGATGCTCACCTCTCTCCGGCTCGCGGGCTGGTTCGAGCAGGCGACCGGCGTCCTGATCGGCCGGACCGAGGGCGCCTGGCTGCCCGAGCTGAGCCAGGAGGACGCGGTGCGGCGGGCTCTCGGCGATCTCGGCGTGCCGGTGATCCTCGACGTCGACATCGGGCACCAGCCGCCGCAGATGCCCCTGGTCAACGGCGCGCTCGCCGAGATCGCGCTGAGCGGGCCGACGGCCTCGATCACGCAGCGGCTCGTGCCCTGACGGCGCGTGCGGAGAGATCCCGTCGAGCAGTGCCGCCGCCTCGAGGCAAGGCCGCCGCCGCCCCGGCCCTCCTCCGCCCGCCGAGCGCAAGGCCGAGCGGCGGGGAGGCGCCGAGTGGTAGACCTGGGGGCATGAGCAACGACATCCGCGCACTCGCCGAGGGCGAGAGCTACCTCGCCTTCTTCCAGGGCGGGCCGTTCGACGGCCAGACCGAGAACCGCGTCAGCACCGAGGGGGGCTACGAGAAGGAGGTCGACGTCTACGCCGCCGTCGACGGCCAGGAGACGCACCTCGTCTACAACGCCGTCTCCGCGAAGGAGGTCGGCGAGGCGGTCCACGTGACCTACTCGATCGACACTCCCGACTCCGACCCGATCGAGGACCCGGAGGACCGTGGCGGCGGCTTCCAGTAGTCCGCACCACCCTTCGGATGCCGCTCCGGCGTCGCGCTCAGCGCGGCCGGGGCGGCATCGGCATGTGAGGACGCGCCACTCCGGAGACCACGCCTCCCGCCGCTCCTAGGATGATGGTTCCTCACTGTCTCGGCCGATTCAGGTCCGCGTTCCTCGGGAGCCGCCGTGTCCGATCCGCTGATCCGCCCGATGCCCCTCCGCGGCGACTCCGCCCGGCACTGGCTGCGGGCCCGCCACGCCGAGGCCGGGCCCGACCCCGCTTTCGCCGTCACCGGGCAGGAGGCCGCCGTCGAGGGCGTGCTCCTCCGGCGGATCTGGCACACGGCCGGCACGATCGACTTCCGCCCGAGCCCCCGCGCCGACCCGGGGTCGGTGGTGCTCCTGCTCCCGCTCGAGGGCGCGTTCACCGTCGCCAGTCGGGAGGAGCGCGAGTTCGTCGGCCGCGGCACCCTCGCGGTACTGCCCGCCCGATCGGGAGCGTCGATCAGCACGAGCGCACCCAGCTCCCGGCTCGTCCTGGTCGTGCGGCCCTCGGGCGAAGCGGATCCGCCCGCCGGCCTCACCGTGGTCTCCTCCCCCGCGGCACCGGTGCTGGTCGCCGCCGCGAACGCCGTGCTCGACGCCGGGCTGCCCATGAGCCCCGGGCTGCACACCGCGCTGCGGGGCCTCGCCGCGGCCGTCGTCGCGGAGTGACGGGAGCTGTCAACCCTCCCCGCCCCGGCCATCCGCTCGCAGGGACGTCCTCGAACATCATGTGACGCCGATCGTCGGCGCCGGAAGGAGCACTCGCCATGGCCGAGATCACCGCCCACCACGGACTCTTCAAGGACACGGACCTGCACGTCGACGACACCGGCGGATCGGGCCGCCCCGTGGTCCTCATCCACGGCTGGCCCCTCTCGGGCGAGTCGTGGAAGGAGCAGGTCCCCGCGTTCGCCGAGGCCGGCTACCGCGTCGTCACCTACGACCGCCGCGGCTTCGGGCGCAGCGACAAGCCGCTCACCGGCTACAGCTACGACACGCTCGCCGAGGACCTGCACACCCTCCTCACCGAGCTCGACCTGCAGGACGTCACCCTGGTCGGCTTCTCGATGGGCGGCGGCGAGGTCGCCCGCTACTTCACGAAGTACGGCGCCGATCGCCTGCACAGCGTCGTCTTCGCCTCGGCCGTCCCGCCGTACCTGATGAAGACGGACGACAACCCGGACGGCCCGCTCGAGAAGGCGCAGGCCGCGCAGATGACCGCGGGCCTCACGAAGAGCGAGGACGACTTCTACGACCGGTTCACCACCGACTTCTTCTCGGTCGACGGCGTGCTCAAGGTGACGGAGGAGCAGCGCCAGGAGGCGATCGCTCTGGCGAAGCAGTCGGCCAAGCACGCGGCCCTCGCCTGCATGACGGCGTTCGCGACCACCGACTTCCGCGAGGACCTGCCCAACGTGTCGGTGCCCGCGCTCGTCATCCACGGCGACGGCGACGGCACGGTTCCGTTCGAGGGCTCCGGCGCCCGCACCCACGCGGCGATCCCCGGCTCCGAGCTGCACGTCGTCCACGGCGCCCCGCACGGAGTGACCGTGAGCCACCCGGAGGAGTGGAACCGCGTCGTCCTGGAGTTCCTCGCGAAGTAGCGGCGGCACTCCCGCATGCTGGTCGAGCAGCCCCGCAGGGGCGTATCGAGACCCGTCGCACGGACACGGATCTCGATACGCGCCCTGTGCGCTGCTCGATCAGCAGGAACCGGTCACCCACGCGTGATGCTCGCTCAGCAGGAGCCGGAGCCCCCGCGTCAGCCCTTCTCCGCGCCCTCGGTCGTGTTCATGATCCGCCGCTGGAAGACGAAGAACAGCACGGCCACCGGGATCGACATCAGCACCGCGGCCGCGAGCTGCAGCGGGTACTGGTTGCCGGTGCCCAGCTGCTGCCCGCTCTGGAGGCGGCGCTGCGCTGGCTCCGCGACGACGGCGACTCCGACGGCGACGGGTTCCTCGAGTACGTCGACACCACGGGGCACGGCCTCGCCAACCAGGGCTGGAAGGACTCGGGCGACTCGATCCAGTGGCGCGACGGCACGCTCGCGGAGGGTCCGATCGCGCTCTGCGAGGTGCAGGCCTACGCCCACGAGGCCATGGTCGGCGGAGCGGCGCTGCTCGAGCACCTCGGCCGTGACGGCTCGGAGTGGCGCGAGGCGGCGTCGACGCTGAAGGCGCGCTTCGCGGAGGCGTTCTGGATCGACGACGCCGACGGCGGCTACCCGGCGATCGCGCTCGACGCGGCCGGGCGCCCGGTCGACACGATCACCAGCAACCTCGGCCACCTCCTCGGCACCGGCATCCTCTCCCCCGAGCACGCCGCCCGGGTCGCCGAGCTGCTGGTCTCCCCCGGGCTCGACTCGGGCTTCGGCCTGCGCACCCTGGACACCGGCTCGGGCGGCTACTGGCCGCTGTCGTACCACGGCGGCTCCGTCTGGGCCCACGACACCGCGATCGCCGTCACCGGGCTCGCCCGGGAGGGCTTCGGGGCGGAGGCGACGACCCTCTCGCGCGGACTGATCGCCGCGGCCGAGGGCTTCGGCTACCGGATGCCCGAGCTGCACTCGGGCGACCCCGCCGCCGAGGTGCACGCGCCGGTGCCGTACCCGGCGGCCTGCCGACCGCAGGCCTGGTCGGCGGCCGCCTCCGTCGCCGTGCTGTCGGCGGCGCTGGGGCTCGCTCCCGGAGGCGACACCCTGGTCGTCGCGCCGCTCTCGCCCGCGCTCGCCGGGCCGATCCGCGTGGACGGGATCCGCTACCGCGGCTCCGTGGTGCCGGTGGACTGGGACGGCAGGATCTGAGGCGCCGCGCCGCTCAGGGCGGACCGGCTCAGATCAGGCCGGCTCAGGGCAGGCGCGCTCAGGGCAGGCGCGCCACGACCGCGCGCGCGATGCGCCGGCCCGAGCGGTTCGCCCCGATGGTCGAGGCCGTCGGGCCGTAGCCGGCGAAGAAGACGCGCGGATCCGTCAGCGAGGCTCCGTCGGCGACCGCGATGCCGCCCTCGCGCTCGCGCAGCCCGAGCGGAGCGAGGTGGCGCAGCTCCGGCCGGAAGCCCGTCGCCCAGATGATCGCGTCGGCGCGCGTGAAGGAGCCGTCCGGCCAGCGCACGCCCTCCTCCTCGATCGACGAGAACATCCCCCGCTCGTGCAGGAGCCCGCGCTCGATCCCGGCGACCACCCGGCGGGTGCGCTGCACGCCCGTGCCGCCGACGATGCTCGGGAGGGGCAGCCCGGCGCGGGCGGCGCGGTCCTGCTCGGCCACCGCCTCCACCGCCGACTCCATCGCCAGCTGCTCGCCGTCGTGGTAGACCACCGGTCGCCGCGTCGCCCACGTCAGGGAGCGCGCCACCCGCTCGAGCTCCAGCAGGAAGCCGATCGCCGAGGTGCCGCCGCCGACCACGAGCACCTGCTTCCCGGCGAAGTCCTCGGCGCGGACGTACTCGGTCGGGTCGATCTGCACGCCGCGGAAGCGGTCGCGCCCGGGGTAGTGCGGGACGAAGGGCGATCCCCAGGTGCCGGTCGCGTTGACGAGCAGGCTCGCGCGCTCGACCGCGCGGTCGGACTCGACGACGAGCGGCGACCCCGTGTCGTGCGGCGTCGCACTCGTGACGCGCCGCACCGACTCCGGACGGCGGATCTCGAGACCGAGCTCCTCCTCGTAGCGCCCGTAGTACTCGCGGACCACGTCCCGTGCCGGTCGCCGGTGATCGGCCGTGCGGAACGAGAGCCCCATCCGCTCCATGCCCGGGAGATCGTGCACGCGGTGCGCGGAGCCGAGCCGCAGTGCCTCCCAGCGGAACTGCCAGGCCCCGCCGGGCTCCGGACCGCGGTCGAGGACGATCAGGTCGCGCCCGGGGACGAGGCCGAGACGGCGCAGGTAGTAGGCCACGGACAGACCCGCCTGGCCCGCGCCGATCACCACGACGGGACGCGGTGGGGCGACGCTGTCCACGGTGCTCCTGACGCGGTCGAGGATGGGCGGCCGTCCGGCAGATCGAGGCCCGGGGTGGCGTGTCCCCCGTCTGCTAAACTACCGCGTAGATTTCAACTTTCCCTGTCTGCTCTTTTCCCCAGCCGGCTCACTGCCCGTCTGGCCTGTCATCGTGAGGGGGTCACCCATGGGGCGCGGCCGTCAGAAGGCGAAGAACACCAAGATCGCCCGTGAGCTGAAGTCGTTCAGCCCGGCGGTCGATTACAGCGCGCTCGAGCGCGAGCTCAGCCACCCGGACGAGCCGGACTACTCGAAGTGGATCGACGCCGAGGACGACGGCGACGACACGGACCTCGTCGAGGAGCCGCACCAGAAGCGTGCGTGACTCCTCCCGTGAATCGGGGCCGCTCCCTCGGGGCGGCCCCGATTCGCGTGCGGACGAGGATCCGGCGGGCGAGCGACCCGAGGTCGAGGAGCCGCTCCGCGCAGCCCCCGCCGACGTCGCCGTCCGGCAGCTGTCGACGCGGGTCGCCTACGAGACCCCGTGGATCCGCGTCCGCGAGGACGAGGTGCTCTGGCCGGGCGGGACGCGCGGCGTCTACTCGGTCGTCGAGCGCGACGACTACGCCCTCGTGCTCCCGCGGGAGCGCGGCGGGTTCTGGCTGGTCGAGCAGTACCGGTACCCGATCGGCCGCCGCGCGTGGGAGTTCCCCGCCGGCGGCTGGCCGCACGGCTCGGCCGGCGGCGACCCCGAGGCTCTCGCCCGTGCCGAGCTGCGCGAGGAGACGGGCCTCCGGGCCGAGCGCCTGACGCACCTGGGCAGGCTCGCGGAGGCGTACGGCTTCGTCGCGCAGTCCGTGGACGTCTTCCTCGCCGAGGGTCTCGAGCACGGCGAGCACGAGCGCGAGGACACCGAGCAGGACATGCGGCAGCAGTGGTTCCCCGATGCGGAGATCGCGGAGATGGTCCGCTCCGGGGCGATCGTCGAGACGGCCGCGGTGGCCGCGCTCGCCCTCTTCCACCTGGAGCGCGGGTCGCTCGGCTGAGCACGTTCTCCCGCTTTCCGCCACTGAGTGCAGAATGTCGGTGCCCCCTGGGACACTGACCGGATGAGCACTTCCCCGCCCGCACGGCTGCCCGTGTGGCAGTCGGAGCGTCGCGGGAACGACCTCGACGAGGCGCGCGACTTCTACGCCGGCTCGTACAACGGCTCCGGCTTCCGGGCCGAGCGCTCGGTCGTGCCGTTCGCGTTCCGCTACACGACGACCGGGCCCGGGCCCGTGAGCCTCCACTCCGCCTCCTTCCTCGGCCGGGTGCGCGGCACGGTGGCCCCGAGCGACGTCTACGTCGCCCTCTGGCTGACCGCGGGGCGCGCCTCCCTCGACCTGGGGCGCGACGAGCACCGCCTCGTCGTCGGACGCCCGGCCATGTTCCCGAGCGGCCGGCCCTTCGGCTTCGAGGCCCTCGAGTACCGCGACGCGCTCGTGCACTTCGAGGCCGCCCACCTCGAGGCGATCGCCGCCGAGCTGCACGGCACCGAGCCCGGCCCGCTGCGGTTCGCCCCTGTGGCGCGCGACACGACCGCCTGGTGGGCGGCGATCCGGCTCCTGCGCGACACCCTCGCCTCCGCGCACACGCCCACCGTGCTGCAGCGCGACGGCGTCGCCCGCATCGCCGCGCTCGCCGCCCTGCAGACCTTCGCCCACCGCATCGCCCCGCTGCCGGCCGTGCCGCCCTCGGTCAGCGCGCGGCGCCTCCGCCGGGCCGTGGAGTTCGTGCAGGCCAACGCCGATCTGCCCCTCGGAGTGGCCGACATCGCCGACGCAGCGGGGCTCACGGTCCGCGGCGTGCAGCTGGCGTTCCAGCGCGCCTTCGGCGAGACCCCGCGGCACTACCTGCGCGACGTCCGCCTCGAGCGCGCGCACGAGGAGCTCGTGTCCGGGTCGGCCGGCTCACTGGTGGTCGGCGACGTCGCCGCCCGCTGGGGGTTCATCAGCGGTGGCCGCTTCGCCCAGCACTACGCGACGCGCTTCGGCGAGCTCCCGAGCGAGACCCTTCGCCGCTAGTCCCGCCGATCCCCGACGGCGGTTCCGCCGAGGGGCGTTCGGGCGTACTGTCCGAGGACCGCCCGCTGCCCCGCGGGCCCGCGTCGATGGAGTCGCGAATGTTCGAACCCGGAGGATCCGCGCGGCCTGTCGCGCGGGTCGGCTACGTCACCGCCGCCCTGCTGGTCGGCGCGATCCTGGTGGGCGGCGCGGTCGGCGCCGCCGTCGCCCTGGTCCTCTACCTGCCCGGCGTCCTCGCCGCCGACGGCCCGCCCGGGCTGGTGAGCTTCGGCCTGCTCATGGGAGCGGCCTCCGGCGCGGGCATCGGAGTCGTCGGAGGCGCGGGAGCGGTCGCCGGCATGGTCGCGGTGCGCGTCGCGAGCCGCCGCGACGGCCCGTTCGTGCTCGGCACCAGCGCGGGCGCCGGCCTCGGCGTGCTGGTCGCCTGTGCGAACCTGCTCGTCAGCCGCGACGCCCCGACCTGGGCGACCGCTCTGCTCGCCACCGCGGCCGCCTGCGCCCTCTGCGCGGCGGGCTCGTGGCTGCTGACCCGGCACGAGCACTCCTGGGAGCGCGCGCACGCCGCACCGCGCTGATCCGCGGCGCCTCCGGGGATCAGCCCGCGTAGGACCCGACCAGGCGGACCGCTCCGCCGTCGACGCCCTTCGCGCCCTGCTCGAAGCCCTCGAATGCGCGCGCGGCGGTCGAGACGCGGCCCGCGACCCACGACGGGACGCCCGAGCGCTCGAGGCGCGCGATCACGCCGTCGGCCGCCTCCGCCGCGACGACGGCGAACATGCCGATGCCGAGGTTCCAGGTGCCCTCGGTGCTCTCGAGCGTCGCGCCGGACATCCCGGCGAGCGCGCGGAACACGTCGGACGGGCTCCAGCTCGCCCGCTCGACCTCGACCCAGGAGCCGCGCGGCAGCACCCGGGCGAGGTTCGCCGCGATCCCGCCGCCGGTGACGTGGCTGATGGAGTGGACGGCCGGGCCGAGCTCGGCGTCGTCGAGCAGGTCGAGGAGGGGCCGGGTGTAGAGGCGGGTCGGCTCCAGCAGCACCTCGCCGACCACGCCGCCCAGCTCCTCGGAGCGGTCGGTGAAGCCGATGCCGCGCTCGGCGAGGATGTGGCGCACGAGCGAGTAGCCGTTCGAGTGCAGTCCGGAGGAGGCCATCGCCACCACGACGTCGCCGTCGCGCACGCGGTCGGCGCCGCGCACCTGGTCGGCCTCGATCGCGCCGACCGCCGCGCCCGCCACGTCGTAGTCGTCGGGTCCGAGCAGGCCCGGGTGCTCGGCCGTCTCGCCCCCGACGAGCGCGGTGCCCGTCTCGGAGCAGGCGCGCGCGATGCCGGCGACGATGTCGGCGATGCGAGCCGGGACGACCTTGCCGCACGCGATGTAGTCGGTCATGAAGAAGGGGCGGGCGCCGACCACGACGATGTCGTCGACGACCATGCCGACGAGGTCCTGCCCGATGGTGTCGTGCTTGTCGATCGCCTGGGCGAGCGCGACCTTGGTGCCGACGCCGTCGGTCGAGGTCGCGAGGAGGGGGGCTCGGAAGTCGCGGAGGAAGGAGACGTCGTAGAGGCCCGCGAAGCCGCCGACCCCGCCGAGGACCCGGCTGTCGTGCGTCGCCGACACCGCCGACTTCATCAGCTCGACGGCGAGGTCCCCCGCCGCCGTGTCGACTCCTGCGCGGGCGTAGCTGCTCGTCTCATCACTCACGCGACGACCCTACCGACTGCCCTCTCCCGCCGCGGCGCGGATCCGGGTCCGCCGCACCGGCGGCTCCCGCTCCGCGCCCGCGGTCACGCGTCCCAGGCCACGTAGTGCAGCTCGGCGCGGTCGCGGCTGCGGTGGAGGTCGAGGTAGGACCGGGCGATGACCTCGGCCGCCGCGTCCGGGTGGCCGCCGTCGATGAGCGCGGTGATCGCCACGTGGGCGGCGTAGACGCCCCGGGGCTCGAGCGCGGAGTGGAGGTTGAGGACCCAGTTCCGCAGGCCCGCGGCGGCGATGTTGATGTTCGCCAGCGCCGCGTGCGGGGAGACGGAGCCGCCGCCGGTGGTGACGAGGATCGTCCCGCTGCCGGCGGCGATCATGTCCGGAACCACCTCGCCGACGGCGCGGAGCGCGCCGCCGAGGTAGAAGTCGATCTGCGGCTGCAGGTTCTCGGGCGTGACGTCCAGGACGCCGACCGGGGTGAGAGCGGAGTCGGCGGGGGAGAACTCGAGGACGTCGATCGGACCGAGGTCGGCACGGATCGCCCGCAGCGCGGCGGTCAGGGTCTCGGGCTGCGCGATGTCGGCGGCGAACCCCGTCGCCTCGATGCCCTCCTCGGCGAGGCGGGCGGCCAGGCCGTCCAGCTTCTCCTGGTTCCGCGAGACGAGGGCGACGGTGAAGCCGGCCCGGCCGAAGACGCGGGCGATCTCGAGGCCGAGGCCGGGGCCCGCGCCGACGACGGTGAGAAGGGGCATGGGAGGTCCTGTCGTCGTGCGCCCCGGGGCGCGATGAGCGGGGCTGCTAAGTTGAGGTCAGCCTCAAGACTCATTGGACCATAAGTTGAGTGGCACCTCAAGATCATCGGGAGGATCGCGTGGACGAGCAGAAGGTCCTGCGCCGGGATGCGCAGCGGAACGTCGAGAAGCTGCACGCCGCCGCCCTCGAGGTCTTCGGCTCCCGCGGCCTCGCCGCCCCCCTCGAGGACATCGCCCGTCACGCCGGCGTGAGCATCGGCACCCTCTACAACCGCGTCGGCTCCCGTGAGGAGCTCATCGACGCCGTCGTCCCGGCCGTCGCCGGCGAGAAGCTGAAGGGCCTGACCGAGCGCGCTCTCGCCGAGCGGTCCTCCCGCGGACGCCTGGAGCGCTTCGTCTCCGGGATGATCGACCTCCAGCTGGAGGACCCCGCCCTCAACGACGCGATGCTGCGCCGCTTCCCCGACGCAGTCGCCCTCATCGAGGCCTGCGACCGCTCGATCGAGCTCGGCCGGGATCTCGTCGAGGCCGCCCACCGCGACGGATCCCTCTCCCCCGACTTCACCCACGACGACCTGATGGCCCTGCTCTGGATGGCGGGCACGACCAGCCGCGAGTCCGCGGCTCCGCAGGGCTGGCGCCGCGTCCTGGACCGCAGCCTCGCCGGAGCCTGGACGGCTCCGAGCAGCTGAGCGGCCGCGCGGCTCCCCGACCGACCGCCCGGCCGATCCGCCGGTCGACGGCGCCCTGAGCACCCCCGCGACCACGGATCCGCCCACGGCGAACCATTAGGGGATGAGTCCCCCGCGTGCCAGGATGGACCGTCAAACCCCCCTGCTATCCCCTTGGGAGCCCCTCCGGCATGTGCGGAATCGTTGGGATCGTGTCCTCCGGACCGGTCAACCAGTCCATCTACGACAGCCTCTCCCTCCTGCAGCACCGCGGCCAGGACTCGACCGGCATCGCGACCGCCGACGGCAGCACCCTGCACATCAAGAAGGCCGCGGGACAGGTCCGCGAGGCGTTCCGCACCCGCGACATGCGCTCGCTGCTCGGATCCATGGGCCTCGGCCACGTGCGCTACGCGACGAAGGGCAACGCCGAGCGCGAGGAGGAGGCCCAGCCGTTCTACGTGAACGCGCCGTACGGCATCATCCTCGTCCACAACGGCAACCTCACGAACACGCGCGAGCTCACCGAGGAGCTCTTCCGCATCGACCGCCGCCACCTCAACACCACCTCCGACACGGAGCTGCTGGTCAACGTGCTGGCGAACGAGCTGCAGGCCTCGATGTCGGGCCGCGACCTCGACGCCGACGAGGTGTTCGACGCCGTCGCCCGCGTGCACGAGCGCGTCGAGGGCTCCTACGCCACCATCGCGCTGATCGCCGGCGTCGGGCTGCTGGCGTTCCGCGACCCCTTCGGGATCCGCCCGCTCATCGTCGGCCGCCGCAGCAACACCGGGGCGCCGGACGACTGGGTCGTCGCCTCCGAGTCGCTCGTGCTCGAGGCGCAGGGCTTCGAGATCGTCCGCGACGTCGCTCCCGGCGAGGCGGTCTTCATCACCCCCGACGGCCGGATGGCCAGCCGCCAGTGCGCGAAGGATCCGCGACTCATCCCGTGCTCGTTCGAGTACGTCTACCTCGCCCGCCCCGACTCCGTGATGTCGGGCATCTCGGTCTACGAGGCGCGCCTGCGCCTGGGCGACCGCCTCGCCGACACCATCGCGCAGTACACCCCGGGCGGAGCGATCGACGTCGTCATGCCGATCCCCGACTCCTCCCGCCCCGCCGCGATGCAGGTCGCGCAGAAGCTCGGGATCGAGTACCGCGAGGGCTTCTACAAGAACCGCTACGTCGGCCGGACGTTCATCATGCCCGGGCAGGCGGTCCGCAAGAAGTCGGTGCGGCAGAAGCTCAACGCGATGTCGAGCGAGTTCAAGGGCAAGAACGTCCTGATCGTCGACGACTCGATCGTCCGCGGCACCACCTCCAAGGAGATCGTCGACATGGCCCGCGCGGCCGGCGCGAACACGGTCACCTTCGCATCCGCCGCGCCTCCCGTGCGCTACCCGCACGTGTACGGGATCAACATGCCCTCGCGCCAGGAGCTCGTGGCCCACAACCGCCGCATCCCCGAGATCTCGGAGGCGATCGGCGCCGACCAGCTGATCTACCAGGAGGTCGCCGACATGAAGGCGGCGATCCTCGAGGGCTCGGACGTCACCGACCTCGAGACCAGCTGCTTCACCGGCGAGTACGTCACGGGCACCGTCACCCCGGAGTACCTCGACTGGGTGGAGCGCACGCAGCTGAGCTGAGCTCTGCACAGCGCCGGGCGCGGCGCAACGGGTGCCGCGGATCCGTGCGCCGCTCCATGATCGGAGGGTGCGCGGCCCCGCGCGCATGCACCCGAGGAGTCCCCCGTGATCTACCGAATCCTTCCGTTCCTGCTCACCTTCGTGGCCAAGAAGATCTCGAAGTCGCAGAAGGCCAAGCGCGCCGCCGCCAAGCGCCCGACGTCCAGCGCGAGCAGCAGCCGCCGCTCCTCGTCGCGCCGGGGACGCTGACGCCGCGGTCCCGTCCGCGAGCGCGAGCCGCGGGCGGGACCTTCAGCGCAGGGCGAAGTGCAGCGGCCGCAGGGCGGCCCGCCTCCGCCGGCTAGACCCGGTCGGACCCCGTCCGCGGGTCGTCCTCGTCGGACGTCGTGCGCACGTCGGGCAGGGCCTCCTCGGCCACGGGCTCCTCGGCCGCGTCCTCGCGCTCGACGATCCGCTCGGCGGTGGTCCGGACGACCTTCCGGCCGACGACCCGGTCGAGCAGCACCACGACGAGCCCCGCGAGAGCGCCGAACAGCGTCACGAAGAGCAGCAGGCTGAAGCCGAAGACCTGCCCGCGGGAGAAGCCCTGAGTCTCGGGCAGCGCGAAGGTCAGCACGAAGGCCGCGATCGCTCCGAGCCCGACGCCGAGGGTCAGGATGCGCCAGACGCGCGGGGAGCGGCGGACGTCGACCTCTTCGCGGGTGACCTCGGGGCGGGCGGGATCGCTCATGCCTCCATTCTCCCCCGCGCGGGCGAGGGCGAGGCACCGTGATCGCTCAGAGCGCGTGCACGAGCCGGCCCGCCTGGGCGCGCAGCTCGCGGACGACGGTGCGGACCGAGAGCCGCTCCGCCCGGTCGGGCCGCATCAGCGCGACGATGTGCCGCACGGAGTTCACTCCACGGAGCGGCTTCACCACCACTCCCGCGCCGCCCGCCGTGTAGCGCGGGAGCACCGCGATGCCCAGGCCCGCCGCGACGAACGCCTCCGTCACGCGGGTCGACGCGAAGCGCTGCTCCACCCGCACCGCCTCGCCGGACGCGGTCTCGATGTCCTGCATCACGCGCTCGAACGGGAACCCGTCCGGGACGCCGATCCAGGTCTCGCCGACCAGATCCGCCGCCGAGACCGTCGCCCGGTCCGCGAGGCGGTGCCCGGCCGGCAGGCCGATGTCGAGAGGCTCGATCATCAGCTCCGCCATCGCGAGGCCGCGGCCGGCCCAGGCGCTTCTGCCGGTGGGCGAGTGGGCGAGCACGATGTCGAAGTCGGCGGTCAGGTCGGCGAACTCGTCGGTGCCGGGGTCCGCGTCCTCGCACTGCACGACGAGTCCCTCGACGCTGCGGAGCGCGACCAGCGCGTTCGGGAGGAGCATCTGGCCCGCAGTGGGGAAGGTCGCGATGGTGACCTCGCCGATCGGGTTGTTCTTGAACGTCTGCCAGACGGCGTCGGCCCGCTCGAGCGCGATCGCGATCTCGGTGGCGCTCCGGGCGAGCTCGCGTCCCGCCGCCGTGAGCACCACACCGCGGCCGGAGCGCTCGATCAGCGGCACGCCGGCCTCGCGCTCGAGCACCTTGAGCTGCTGCGAGACCGCGGAGGGCGTGCGGTGCGTCGCCTCCGCCACGGCCGTGATCGAGCGGCGCATCGAGAGCTCGCGGAGCAGTTCCAGCCGTCGCACGTCCATGTAGAGAAACTACACGTCAGGGCAAGAACAGTTCGATTGTCCTACGGAACACGGGGCCGGACACTGGACGTTGTACACAGCATCCCGGCGGATCGATCAGAAGCCGCCGCAACGAAAGGCAGAACACTCATGAGCATCGCAATCCTCGTCGTCCTCAGTGGCCTCGCCGCGTGGGGCACGGTGTCGACGGTGCTCGTCGCCAGCCGCGACGGCTACCGTCAGGTCCCCGCGCAGCACTGAGCCCCGCCGCTCCGCGACAGCACCTCATCGCGTTCCGACGCCGTCTCCCGACCGGGAGGCGGCGTTCTCGCGTCTCCGGGGGCTGCTGCCGCTCCTCGGGGAGCGCCCCCCGCCACGGCTCCCGGGGGTCGACCATCGGCTCGCCCGCACACGACGACGGGCCCCCGACCGGAGTCGAGGGCCCGTCGTGCGCGCGGTGCGGCTACTTCGCGGCGGTGCGGCGGCGCAGGCGCGCGACCGTCATGCCCAGACCGAGCAGCAGAGCGGCGATCCCGGCGGCGAACGCGGGGGTCGCGTCCACTCCGGTCTCGGCGAGGTGGTGCGAGCCGGCGACCGGAGCAGTGGTCGGCGTCGGCGCGGGGCCCGTGGTGGGCGGCGTGGTCGGCGCGGGCGTCGGCTCCGTGGTCGGTCCGGGAGTCGGGGTGCCCGCTCCGGCGCCGGCCGCGACGGCGAAGCCGACGCTGATCTCGGTGCCGGTGGTGTCGAGCACGAACGTCGCGGTGTGCGCGCCGCCCGCCAGACTCTCGTCGATCGGGACCGAGAACGAGGCGCGACCGGTCGAGTCGTCGGTGACGGCCCGGGTCGGGTCGATCGTCGCGGTGCCGACGACGGTGCCGTCGACGCTCGCGGTCACGGTGGTGTCGGCCGCGGCTCCGGTGCTGAACAGGAGCGAGGAGAGGTCGACGGTCATCGTGTCGCCGACCGCGTACTCGCCCGAGTCCGGGACGTTGTCGGTCAGGCCGATCGTGCGCTGCACGGGGTCGGGGCTGACGGTGCCGAGGTCCTGGATGTAGCCGACGAAGGCGTCCAGGTCGATGCGGCCGGAGTCGGCCGTGCCGGTGCCCTCGGTGAAGGTGCTGAAGCCGTCGCCGCCGCTCGCGAGGAAGCTGCTGGTCACGACGGTGAAGGTCGCGGCCGGGTCGATCGGCTCGTTCTGGAAGAACACCTGCGAGATGCGCGAGCCCTCGGGCGCCGTGGCGTCGAAGACGTAGGTGAGGTCCTTCGAGGTGGAGAGGTTCAGCTGCGGGTGGCTGGAGCTGCCCACCCACTGCTCCTCGAGCAGGTCGGAGATCTGCTCGCCGGTCAGCTGCAGGGTCACCAGGGTGTTCGCGAAGGGCTGGGCGTCGGAGGCCTCGGCGTAGGTGACCACGCCGTCCGCGTCGCCGGGCTGGTCCGGAGTCGCGGTGTAGGACAGGTCGTCGCGCAGGCCGCCCGCGTTCGAGAAGGCGATCTGCGTGCCGAGCTCACGGGTGGCCCACAGCTGGGCGTCCGAGACGAGGTTGCCGAGGGTCGACTCCGAGCCGCGGTTGGTCGTGGTGCCGTCCGGGCGGTAGGCGCGCGAGATGTCCTCGGTGATGGTGCCGACCTTCACGCTGCCCTCGCGGACGGCGACGGCCTGGGCGTCGGCGACGATGGTCTCGACCTCGGGGTCGGGCTCGAAGGCGCCGACGACGATCGTCTTGGCCGGGTCGTCGGAGGTCGGGTCGTCGACGACCTTCGTCAGCGGCACGACCTCGCTGGTGAGCGAGGTGAGCTGCTTGGTCGCCGGGTCGACGGTCAGGGACATGCGGCCGATGTTCTCGGCGTAGCTGCCGGTCTGCGACACGACGGTCGGGAAGGCCCGGCCCGCGTCGATGCCCGCGTCGTACTCCTGGTGGCTGTGGCCCGAGACGATCGCGTCGACGTTCGGGGCGACCGCGTTGACGATCGCGCCGAACTTGGGGTCCGCCTCCGGAGTGTTCAGCTCGGCCGCGTCGGCGTCGGCTCCCTCGTGCAGGAGCAGGACGACCACGTCGGCCTCGTCGTTGGCGGCGTCGCCGTCCTGGAGCTGCGCGGCGACCTCGTTGACGTTCTCGGCGATCGGCTCGATGGAGAGCGTCGAGATCGTGGCGGGGCTGACGAGCTTGCCGAGGTCCTCGGTGATCGCGCCGATGAAGGCGACGGAGACGCCGTCCTGCTCGGTGATCACGTACGGGGAGTAGGCGCGCTCGCCGGTCGCGGTGTCGTAGAGGTTCGCGTTCACGTAGGGGAACGCCGAGGCGTCCACGACGCGGCCGTCGACGTCGGCGCGGCCCTGGTCGAACTCGTGGTTGCCCAGGGTGCTGACGTCGAGGCCCATCGCGTACAGCGAGTCGAGCGTGGGGATGTCGCCCTGCACCTTCGACACGAAGGTCGAGGCGCCGATGTTGTCGCCGGCCGAGACGAACAGCGTGTTCGGGTTGGCGGCGCGGTAGGAGTCGACGGCACCGGCGAGCACGGCGGCTCCGGCGACGGCGCGGTCGGCGGCGAGCCGCCCGTGGAAGTCGTTGATCGAGAGGATGTCGATGGCGACATCGCCCTCGGCCGCCGCGGCGGGCGTGGCGCCGAGGAGGGCCGCTCCGGCGACGGCGCCGACGGCGGTCGCGGAGAGGAGTCGGGTGAGGCCGCGTCGGCCCGGGGAAGTACTGCGCATCGTGAAGGGGACTCCAAGCATCGAGCGGTGGATCCGGAGAGGATTCGTGCCGCGTGAGGGGGTTATTCCCAGACAACCCGACGGCGGAGCCCAGGTCAAACGTTCTGGAGACGGCTCGCCGCCGCGTTTACGAGAAGTTAACTCGCCGACGCTCAGCCGACGCGCAGGATGGGAAGGAACGGCGTGAGGTCCGCGCGCACTCCGGAGGCGTGGATCCGCCCGCTCGCGAGACCCTCGCTCCACGGCAGCGAGCCGGTCGCGAGCGGCAGCCAGGTCGCCGCGTCCATCTCGATCACGTTCGGCGGAGTCCCGCGGGTGTGGCCCGGGCCCTCGACGCACTGGGCCGCGCCGAACGGCGGAACGCGCACCTCGACGCTGCGCCCGGGGACGTTCGTCTCGATGATCTGCAGGAGGAACCGCACCGCCGTCGCCGTCGTGTTCCGGTCCGCTCCTCCGGCGAGCGCCGCCCGCACCGCGGACTGCCCGCTCGCCTCGTCGATCCTGCCCTTGGCCATCCACCCATCCTGCCGCCGCCGCTCGCTCCCGGAGGCCTCCGCGGGGCTCCGCCCGGCGTGTCGGCGTCCGCAGCGCCGCCCTGCGGAGGAGGACGTCACAGGGACCAGCCCCGGCGCGGGGCGCCCTATCCTGTCAGGGTGAAGATCCTCGTCCTCGGTTCGGGTGCCCGTGAGCACGCCATCATCACGGCTCTCCTCGCGGAGGAGGAGCACCACGAGATCATCGCGGCGCCCGGCAACGCCGGCATCGCGCGCGACGTCGAGGTCATCCACTTCGACACGAACAGCCCCCGGCTGGTCAGCGACTTCGCGGTGGAGCAGGGCATCGAGCTCGTCGTCATCGGCCCCGAGGCGCCCCTGGTCGCCGGAGTCGCCGACGCGCTCCGCAAGCGCCGCATCCCCACCTTCGGCCCCGACCGGGCCGCCGCCGCACTCGAGGGCTCGAAGACCTTCGCGAAGCGCGTGATGGACATGGCCCGCGTGCCCACCGGCCGCGCGACCCGCGTCTCCACCCTGGTCGACGCCACCCGCGCCATCGACGAGTACGGACTCCCCTCGGTCGTCAAGGCCGACGGCCTCGCCGCGGGCAAGGGCGTCCTGGTGACGGAGTCGCGCAGCGCCGCGATCGCGCACGCCGAGTTCTGGCTGCAGTCCGGCGACGTCCTCATCGAGGAGTTCCTCGCCGGCCAGGAGGTCTCCCTCTTCCTCCTCTCCGACGGCCACGACGTCGTCCCCCTCTCCCCCGCGCAGGACTTCAAGCGCCTGAGCGACGGCGACGAGGGGCCGAACACCGGCGGCATGGGCGCCTACTCCCCGCTCCCCTGGCTCGCCGACCGCTGGGAGAGCGAGCGCGCCTTCGTCGACGAGGTGATCGACACGGTCGCCATCCCGACCGTCCGCCAGCTCGAGCGCGAGCGCACCCCCTTCGTCGGACTCCTCTACTGCGGCCTCATCGTGACCGACGCGGGCCTGCGCGTGATCGAGTTCAACGCCCGCTTCGGAGACCCCGAGACCCAGGTCGTCCTCCCCCGCCTCGCCTCCCCGCTGTCCGCGCTGCTGCACGCGGCGGCCACCGGCGCGCTCGCCTCCGTCCCGTGGCCCGCGTTCACGGACGAGGTCGCCGTCACCGTCGTCCTCGCGAGCGAGGGCTACCCCGAGAACGCCGTCACCGGACGGACCATCACCGGACTCGACGCGGCGGCGGACGTCCCCGGCGTCACCATCGCCCACGCGGCGACCCAGCTGGTCGACGGGAGCTTCGTCGCCACCGGCGGCCGCGTGCTCAACGTCGTCGCACGCGGCGCCGACTTCGCCGAGGCGCGGGAGCGGGCGTACCGCGCGCTCGACCTGATCCATCTCGACGGCGGGGTGTATCGGAGCGACATCGCGGCGAAGGTCGCGCAGTAGCGCGACCTCCGACGTGCTGTCGGCCACGCCTCTCCCCGCGCGGCGTGGCGCGGTCGGCTGGGAGAGTGGCCGGGTCTCGGGGAGCGATCGGCGCGTCCGACACGCTCGGCACGCATTCCGGTCGACGCCTCGAGGGTGGCCGTGGGTGGAGTGGACCCGCGCTCGGACTCGGACCTCCGCGACACGGGCTCGCGGCGGAGGTCGGTCGCCTCGCGGGGGGCGGGTCAGGCCAGGGTGCGGAGGGCCTCGGCGAGGTGGGGGTGCGCGAAGGTGAAGCCGGCGTCCTCGAGGCGGGCGGGCACGACCCAGCGGGACTTGAGCAGGAGCTCGGACTCGGTGCGGAGCAGGAGCGTCGCGGGCTCGAGGACGAAGCGCGGAGCCGGCACGCCGATCCGGCGGCCGACGGCGGCGCGGAGCAGCCGGGAGAGCTCGGTGTTGTCGCTCGGATTCGGCGACGCGAGGTTCACCGGCCCGTCGAGGGTCGACTCCTCGAGGAAGCGGATCGACCGGTGGACGTCCTCCACGTGGATCCAGCTGAAGTGCTGACGGCCGCGGGTGCGCCGGTGCTCGTGGTGCACGCCGGCCTCGCGGCGCGCGCGCGTCGAGGGCCACGGCCCATCGAACTGCGGACCGCCGAGGCCGAGCCGCGCCAGCCGCAGCAGGATCGCCGTCGCCGGACCGTCTCCGAGCACGATGGACATCCGCAGCGCCACGCGCCGCACGCCGGGCGTCTCCCCGGCGAAGAACTCCGACTCCCACGCCCGCGCCACGTCGACCGAGAAGCCCTCGCCGAGCACGCCCTCGTCCTCGGTGTTCGCCCGCTCCTCCTCGTGCCGGTAGATCGTGGCCGTGCTCGCGTTCATCCAGACCGGCGGAGGAGTCGCGGCCGCCGCGACCGCCCGGTGCAGCTCCGCGGTGGTCGCCACGCGCGAGCGGAGGATCTCGGCGCGGTTCGCCGCGGTGTACCGGCAGTCGACGCTCTTGCCGGCCAGGTTCACCAGGAGGCGCGCACCGTCGAGCACGCGGGTGATGCCGACGGTGTCGCCCCAGCGCGCGTCCGGCCCGGAGCGGCCGATCCTCCGCACCGTCCAGCCGTCGGCGGTGAAGCGGCGGGCGAGGTCCGTCCCGAGGAATCCGCTCGCACCGGCGAGGACGACGACGGGGTCAGCGGTGCTGCTCATCGCCCCATCGTGCCGCACGGCGCCGGAGTCACGGGGAGGACTCGTCGCAGGCGCGCTGCCGGGACGCGGAGTGGGTGGAGGCGGGCCTCGATCAGCCGCCGAGCGACCCCGCATCGCGGAGGAGACGCGCCGCGGCGAGCGCCCCGGCCAGCCGCTCGGCGAACCCCGGCGGCACCTCGGCGGGCAGCGCGTCGACCGGCCACCAGGCCACGTCGTCGCTCTCGTCGCTGACGGTCACGGGAGCGTCCGGATCGGCGATCGCACCGTAGCCCACGTCCCAGTGGCGGGAGCAGCGGCCGAAGCCGTCGCCGAGCGCGTGCCGGTCGAGGTCGAGGGGCAGGACGCCGAGCGGCTGCAGTCGTGCCGCTCCGCTCTCCTCCTGCGCCTCGCGGAGGGCCGCGTCGGCCGTGGAGTCGTCACCGGGCTCGACATGACCGCCGAGCTGCACCCAGAACCGGCCCTTGCGGTGGAAGCAGAGCAGCACCTGCGCCAGATTCGGCGCGAGCACGAAGCAGCTCGCCGTGACGTGCTCGGGGCCGCCGTCGCGCTCGAGCGCCGACTCGCCGCGCTGCTCGAGGAACGCCAGGTACTCGTCCCGCAGGTCCGCGAGCGCGCCCGCGTCCCACTCCCGCAGCTCGTCCGCCAGCCGCGTCCCTCGCTCCCCCGTCACGCGATGGACCCTACCTCCCCTCCGTGAGCTGCCCCTCCGGTGCGCGACACGGCGTGCGTGGCGTACCGGAGCGGCAGCTTCCGGGGAGGGAGGAGGGACGGGAGCGTCAGACGGAGAGGCCGGAGAGGCCCTCGCGGTCGACGCGGCGGTGGAAGCGCATGCCGGCGAGACCGCCGAGCACGGCGCCGACCAGCGCGACGACCAGGGCGGCGAGCGCCGTCACGACCGCCGCGGCCGTGGCGTCGCCGGCGTCCAGGGGGATCGTCGGGAAGCCGCTCACCGCGGAGAGCGCCTGGCTGCCGCCGGTGATCGCCGAGACGATGCCCACGACGATCGCGACGACGACCGCCCAGGCCCACACTCCGACGCCCTGCTTCGCTCCGCTGAAGCGGGCCATGCGGCCAGCCACGTAGCCGCCGCAGTAGTAGGCGACGAGGAGGATGACCAGCAGTGCGATCGCGCCCGCCCAGCCGAACGCGGCGGGGTCGGCCGCGAGGTCGCCGGTGACGTCCTGGGTGCCGATGACGGCGGCCCCGATCGCGGTGACGAGGGCGGTCAGGAGGACGGCGAGTCCGGTGGCGGCGAGCCAGCCGAAGAAGGCGCAGCCGATCTTGAAGCCGCCGAAGCGGTCGCGCTCGCGCTGGTGGATGTCCTTGCGCGCGGCCGCACGGGCCTGCTTCGCCTCGGCGGAGTCGGGGTCGACGGCCGCGCGGTGCTCGGGGGCCGAATGCGCGGAGTCGGAGCGGTCCGTCGAGGCGGAGCGGTCAGGAGTCGCGGAGCGGTCCGTCGCCGCAGCCGCTCCCGTGTCCCCCGCCGAGTCGATGCGCGCCGTGCCGCCCGCCGCCGAGCCCTCTGCGCGTCGCGGCAGTCCGCCGTCAGCCGGATCCCTGTCTGTCGTGCTCATGTCGAACCTCCTGGCCGAGCGCCCCGAAGAAGGGCGACACGCTCAGTCAAGACCCAGGGAGCCCTCGGTGTCGCGGGCTTGACGACAGGACGGAGCGGTCCGGGCGTCAACCCCCTGCGCCCCCTCCCTCCCACCCGCTTGCATGGAGGGACCGACCGACGACACGAGAGGGAGAGTCATGACTCCGGAATCCCCCGAGCAGACACCGCCCGGCACCGAGGCCGAGCTGACGCCGAAGGCCGACCACGGCGAGACCAGCTACCGCGGCACCGGCCGCCTCAGCGGCAAGGTCGCCCTCATCACGGGCGGCGACAGCGGCATCGGCAAGGCCGTCGCGATCGCGTTCGCGCGCGAGGGCGCCGACGTCGCGATCTCGTACCTCGACGAGCACGACGACGCCGAGGACACCGCGACGTGGGTCCGGGAGGCCGGCCGCGAGGCGCTGCTCCTCCCCGGCGACCTGCAGGACCCGGCGCACTGCCGCGCCATCGTCACCGAGACCGTCGAGCGCTTCGGCCACCTCGAGGTGCTCGTCAGCAACGCCGCCTTCCAGATGAGCCGCGAGAGCGTCACCGACATCCCGGACGAGGAGTGGGACCGCACGATCGCGACGAACATCAGCGCCTACTTCCACCTCGTGAAGTCGGCGCTGCCCCACCTGAAGGAGGGCGCGTCGATCATCGCGACGAGCTCGGTGCAGTCCGACCAGCCGTCGTACCAGCTGCTCCCCTACGCCGCCACGAAGTCGGCGATCCTCAGCCTCACCGCCTCGTTCGCGCAGGCGCTCGGCGAGAAGGGCATCCGCGCCAACTCGGTCGCGCCCGGCCCGATCTGGACGCCGCTGATCCCCTCGACCATGCCGGAGGAGGCCGTCGCCGAGTTCGGCGAGCAGGTCCCGCTGGGCCGCCCCGGGCAGCCGGCCGAGGTGGCCCCCGCCTACGTCCTCCTCGCCTCCGACGAGGCGAGCTACATCAGCGGGTCGACGATCGCCGTCACCGGCGGGAAGCCGATCCTCTGATCACGCTCCAGGGCACCGCTCACCCGCAGGATTCCGCGATAGGTTCCTGCGGGTGAGTGTGCACATCCGCAGCATCGAGACGGCGGTGCCGACCACGGTCCTGCGCCAGTCCGAGGTGCGCGACCTCTTCGCGTCCCAGCCCGCGATGACCCGGCTCGGGTCCCGCCTGATCGGCGCGGCCTTCGACGCGTCCGGGATCGACACCCGCAGCACGGTGGTCGACGAGCTCGACCGGGTCGAGCGGGAGGGTGCGAGCGTCTTCTACGACGCGGGGAGCGGCCTGGTGCTCGACCCGGGGACGGCCGCGCGCAACGCCGTCTACACCGAGCGCGCTCCCGAGCTCTTCACGGAGGCGGCCCGCCGCGCCCTCTCGTCCGCGTCGATGACCCCCGAGGACGTCACCCACGTGGTGACGGTCTCCTGCACCGGCTTCTACGCCCCGGGGCCCGACTACCAGCTGGTCCGCCGCCTCGGCCTCGCACCCTCGACGCAGCGCTTCCACCTCGGCTTCATGGGCTGCTACGGCGCCTTCCCCGGCCTGCGCGCCGCCCGCCAGTTCTGCGAGGCCGACCTGGAGGCGGTCGTCCTCGTCGTCGCGGTCGAGCTGTGCACCATCCACCTCACCAACTCCAACGACCCGGAGCAGATCGTCGCGACCTCCGTCTTCGCCGACGGCGGTGCGGCGGCCGTCGTCACCGCCCGCGAGGCCGCGCCCGGCACCCCGGTGCTCGAGCTCGACGCGCTCGCCACGACGCTCACCGACGAGGGCGAGACCGAGATGGCGTGGACGATCGGCGACCACGGCTTCTCGATGCGGCTGAGCACCTACGTGCCCTCGATCATCGGAGCGAACATCGAGGCGGCCGTCGCCCCGCTGCTGGCCGGCGCCGAGGTCGAGCGGAGCGACGTGCAGCGCTGGGCGATCCACCCCGGCGGCCGCAGCATCCTCGACAAGGTGCAGGCCTCGCTCGCCCTCAGCGACGAGCAGCTGGCCCCGTCGCGCGAGGTGCTGCGGACCAACGGCAACATGTCGAGCGCGACCGTCCTCTTCATCCTGCGGCGCCTGCTGCACGGCGAGGCGGCCGACGGCGAGCGGATCGGCGCGATGGCGTTCGGCCCCGGCCTCACCGTCGAGCTCGCGCTGCTCACCAAGCGGGGCGGGGAGTGACTCCGCGAGCCCCTCTCGCGCCGGACCTGCGCCACCGCGAGGTCTCCGAGCAGGAGCTGATGGACGACCCGGACTGCGACCGCACCCTGCTCGACGCCACCTACGCCCGCTTCGGCACCGTGAACCGGCTGGTCTCGGGGTGGCGTGGCCTCTACCGCTCGCGCCTGCGTCCGCTGCTGCGGCCCGACGAGCCGTTCCGCCTGCTCGACATCGGCTCCGGAGGCGGCGACGTCGCCCGCTCCCTCGCCGGCTGGGCCCGCGAGGACGGCCTCCGCCTGGCGATCACCGCCGTCGATCCGGACGAGCGCGCCTCCGCCTTCGCCACGTCGACGCCCGCGCCGCCCGGAGTCGAGTTCCGCCGCGCGAGCAGCGCCGACCTGGTCGCCGAGGGCGAGCACTTCGACCTGGTGACCTCCAACCACGTGCTGCACCACCTGTCGCCGGAATCACTCGCCGACCTGCTAGCCGACAGCGAGCGCCTGGCCCCGCGCGCCCTCCACAACGACATCGAGCGCTCGCGGCTGGCCTACACGGCCTACCTGCTGGCCACACGACCGATCGCGGCCGGCTCGTTCCTCCACTACGACGGGTCGCTGTCGGTGCGGCGCAGCTTCACCGCCGCCGAGCTGCGCGCGGTGGCGCCCGAGGGGTGGCGGGTCGAGCGCGCGGCGCCCTACCGGCTGCTGCTCGCGCGGGGCGAGGTGTGAGGACGCGGCGGAGGGTGAGCGCTTCCGGTCCGCTCTGGCTGCGCGCCGCCGCTGTCAGCTACTCCGCCAACTGCGCCCTCGGCACCGCCGTCGCCACCGGCGCTCTCCGCACGGGCCGCTGGCACTGGATCCATCACGCGCTCTACATCTGCACGTCGACGCTCACCGCTCTGGCCTGGGCGACGCTGCGACGGTCGGACACCCGCGCCGCGTCCGCGCTGGCTCCCGCCGCCGTCCCGCTGGCGGTGATCCCCTTCGCGGGGACGCACGGACGCCGGCACCCGGCGATCGCGCTGGCGGCGGCTCCGTTCGTGCTCGCCGCTCTCGGGCGGACGCGGCGGCCGGCGCGGCGCCGAGGAGTGCTCCAGCGTCTGAGGGCCGGGTCAGCCCTGCGCTGACGCGCCCCGGCTTCTAGCGCGGGGGCTCGACGTCGCGGTCGGGGTCGGAGCGGTACGAGCGCAGCGCCTGCCAGCCGGCGATCGCGAGGATCAGCGCGCCGCAGAGCATCGTCAGCAGGTTCGGCACCGAGAAGCCACTGCCCACGACCGAGTTGATGCCCGCGCCGAGCACGAACACACCTCCGAGAAGGTAGAAGATGACCCTCGTCTTCACCGTTCCACCGCTTCCCTCGAGCCTGCACAGGACCCTCGATGCTACCGTGCGCGCCCCGGGCCGCCGCCGCTCCCCCCTCTGCGCGATCGATCGGGGCAGGATCGAGGCATGGAGTTCCTCGATGTCGTCCGGCGCCGGAAGACCACCAACGGCGCGTTCCTGCCCGACCCCGTCTCCGAGGAGCACCAGCGGCTCCTGATGGAGGTGGCCGGCCGGGCGCCCTCGCAGCTCAACAGCCAGCCGTGGCGGTTCGTGCTCGTCGAGGAGCGCGAGACGATCGACCGGATCGCCGCGATCAGCGGCGAGAGCATGACCACCGCGATGTCGAACGGCACGTTCTTCGAGCGCTACAAGCCCTACTTCCGCTTCAGCAGCGAGGAGATGGAGCGGCGGCGCGACGGGATGCTGTTCGACAAGCTGCCGGCTCCGCTCCGCCCCTTCACGAAGCAGGTCTTCACGAAGCGCGGGCAGTTCCTGATGAACTCCCTCCGCGTCCCGCAGACGCTCGGCGAGGAGAACCGCCGGCTCGTCGCGGGATCGCCGCTGCTGCTCGGGGTGATGCTCGACCGCTCCGAGTACCGGCCGGGCGAGCTCTCCTCCTTCTACTCGGTGTTCAGCATGGGCGCCGCGATGGAGAACGTCTGGCTGAGCACGGTCGAGCTGGGGATGGGGATCCAGTTCGTGTCGTTCCCGATGGAGGTGCCGGGAGCGTGGGCGCGGATCGAGTCGCTGCTCGCCGTGCCCGACGAGCTGGAGCTGATGGCGGTGTACCGGCTCGGCTACCTGCCTCCGGAGCAGCGGCGGCCGGCGATCGACTGGTCCTCGCACCAGCGGAAGCTTCCGTCGCAGTACGTCTTCCGCGGCACCTGCGCGACTCCGCAGGAGGGGTGGGACGCGCCGGCCGGGCCGTGACGGGATCCTGAGCGGCGCGGCCGGCACCCGGAGGTGCCCGCGCTCGCTCCCGGGCCGGCCCCGGCCGACGGGAGATCCGCGACGGAGCATCGACTCTCGCTACATGCGTCGGCTAACGTGGCGCCCAGCACGCCCGGCAGTGCTACGTCCCGTCCGCGGGACTGTCAATGGGGGTCCGGCGTGTCTTCCGCCCGATTCCCCGCACCGGGGTCCGAGCGGATACCGTCCCCCGAGGAGCCGTCCGCCAGGGCCGGCCCGATGAACGAAGGGGGCCCGTGGCCACGCTCATCTACGGACCGCAGAACCTCGAGATCGAATTCGAGGAGCGCGTCCTCGCGCACCTGAAGGTCGCCGTCCTCTCGAAGCTGCGCCGCAACGAAGCCTTCTCGCTCTCGTGGATGGAGGACGCCTCCACCGGACACGGCCGGAGCTCCGTCTGGCTGCACCCGTCGGTGCCGCTGCACTTCCGCTTCACCGAGGCGCACCAGCCCAAGCTCAACCGCGCGTGGATCGAGCAGATGCTCAGCGTCGCCAGCATGCACGGCGAGCTCTCGGTCCTGCCGGAGCCCGAGGAGCAGCGCCAGGGCTCCTGAGCTCCGCCGCTCCTGGGCCCCGCTGCCCCCTGATCGCACAGCCGTCAACCCCGTCCCCTCTGCGGGGGACGCGAAGTACCGTCGAGAAGACGTCCCCGGAACCATCGGCGGACGTCGACGGACGGAGACGACCATGACGGACACCGCGCGAGCGACCGGCCTGCCCACCCTCACCCCGGTGCGGACGCTCCGCAAGGAGCAGCCGATCGAGCCGCGCCGCGTGCCGGACTCCGTCTCCGTCGGCTCCCAGCCGGTCATCGGCTGCCGGATCGACGTGAGCGGCCGCTCCTTCGTCGTCGAGCTCGACATGGCCGGCATCTTCCTGCGCCAGGTGCGCCGGAGCCTGCGCGAGGGCGAGGGCGGCCTCGTGCTGCTGCGCCACGTCGACGGGATCGAGATGATCCCGTTCTCGCGCGCGACGCCGTTCGACGTCTCGGACATCGTCTGCCCCGAGGGCGTCGAGCCCGCGGACGCCCGCTCGGCCCTGGGGCTCCGCGACCGCTGAGCCGCGACGGGTGGCGTGCTCCGCCCCGCGCCCGCCGCTGAGCGGGATCAGGCGGGGAGCGACGCCTCGATCAGGTCGACGATCCGCGGGTCGTCGGGCTCGACCGTCGGGCGGAACCGGTGGACCGTGCCGTCGGCCGTGATCAGGAACTTCTCGAAGTTCCACTTCACCCGGCCGGCCTTGCCGTTCTCGTCCTCCGCCTTGGTGAGCTCCGCGTAGAGCGGGTGCGCCGAGCGGCCGTTGACGCGGACCTTCTCGAACATCGGGAAGGTGACCCCCCAGGTCGTCGAGCAGTACGCCTTGATCTTGTCCTCGTCGCTCAGCTCCTGGAGGAACTGGTTGCTCGGGAAGCCGAGGACCGTGAATCCGCGCTCCCCGTAGCTCTTCTGCAGGGCCTCGAGCTTCTCGTACTGCGGGGCGAGGCCGCAGCGGGAGGCGACGTTGACGATCAGCCGCACGGGCGGGTAGTCGGCGAGGGTCGACGTGGTGCCGTCGATCGTGGTGAGGGGGATGTCGGCGATCGTGTCGGGCACGGAGGGCTCCTTCGGACGTGGTGCGTCGACGCTACTCCCCGCCGCCGAGGGAACCCCGAGTCGTGGAGGCGGCTCGCTGCGGGTTCCCGCGACGGTCCGGGGTTCCCTCGGCGCGCACCTGCCTCCACCATGGGGGGATGGCCGCCTCGCAGCAGATCGTCTCGGTCGGCGGGCGGAGGCTGCGGCTGACGAACCTCGACAAGGTCGTCTACCCGGAGACGGGCTTCACCAAGGCCGACGTGCTCTCCTACTACGCCTCCGTCGCCTCCGCGATGCTTCCCCATCTCGCGCGCCGCCCGGTCACCCGGAAGCGCTGGGTCGACGGAGTGGGCACCGCCGAGCATCCGGGCGAGGTCTTCTTCGAGAAGAACCTCCCCTCCTCCGCCCCCTACTGGCTGAGCCGGACCCGGCTCTCGCACTCGTCGCGCGACGTCGAGTACCCGCTGGTCGACGACGTCGCCGGGCTCACCTGGCTGGCGCAGCAGGCGGCGCTCGAGCTGCACGTCCCGCAGTGGCGGGTGGGCTCCGACGGCGAGCGCCGTCCGCCCGACCGTCTCGTGCTCGACCTCGACCCGGGCGAGGGTGCCGGACTCGCCGAGTGCGCCGAGGTCGCGTTCCTCGCCCGCGACCTCCTGGAGGGGATGGGGCTGTCTCCGCTGCCGGTGACCAGCGGGAGCAAGGGGATCCACCTCTACTGCCCGCTGGACGCCTCCGCCTCCAGCGACCAGATCTCGGCGGTCGCGCACGAGCTGGCGCGCGTGCTCGAGTCGGACCACCGCGACCTCGTCGTCTCGGACATGAAGAAGACCCTGCGCGAGGGCAAGGTCCTCGTCGACTGGAGCCAGAACAGCGCGGCGAAGACGACTATCGCCCCCTACTCCCTCCGGGGGCGCCTCCGGCCGGCCGCCGCCGCGCCCCGCACGTGGGAGGAGCTGGGTGCCGAGGACCTGCGCCACCTGTCGCCCGACGAGGTGGTGGAGCGGCTGCGGAGCGACGGCGACCTCCTCCGCCCGCTGCTCGCCGCCCGGGGTGCCGGGCTCGAGCCGACCCCGGAGAGGATGGCGGGCTTCGCCGCGACGGACGCCTCCTCCGACCGCTTGGCGACCTACCGCAGCATGCGCGACGCGTCGAGGACGCCGGAGCCGGTGCCCGAGGCGGGGTCCGCGGGGTCCTCCTCGGGCGACTCCTTCGTCATCCAGGAGCACCACGCGCGGCGCCTGCACTACGACTTCCGGCTCGAGCACGACGGCGTCCTGGTCAGCTGGGCGGTGCCGAAGGGCCCGCCGCTGGAGGGCGACCCGAACCGGCTCGCGGTGCAGACCGAGGACCACCCCCTCGAGTACGCGACCTTCGAGGGCACGATCCCGGCCGGCGAGTACGGCGGCGGCGAGGTGCGCATCTGGGACGAGGGCACCTACGCGCTCGAGAAGTGGCGCGAGGGGAAGGAGGTGATCGCGGTGCTGACCGGCCGCCCCGACGGCGGGCTCGGCGGCCAGCCCCGTCGCTACGCCCTGCTGCACACGGGCTCGAGGGAGGGCGCCGAGAAGAACTGGCTCCTGCACCTGATGGCGCCGGGTCCCGCTCACGGGCACGGGACGCAGCGACGGGGCCGGGCGGCCGCGTCCGCCGCGTCGCCCGCTCCCCGCCCCGCACCCTCCGCAGACCGCCCGGCCGAGGACTCCGCTCCGCGCCGCCACCGCCCCATGCTCGCCACGGCCGGACGCCGCGGCGACGTGGACCCCGGGGCCGCGATCGAGATGAAGTGGGACGGCTACCGCGCTCTCGTGCGGGTGCAGGGCGGCACCGCGACCCTCACGAGCCGCAACGGCAACGACCTGACCGCAGCGTTCCCCGATCTGCTCGCCCCGCTCGCCGAGGCCGCCGCCGACGCCGTGCTCGACGGCGAGATCGTCGCCCTCGACGCTCGCGGGCGCCCCGACTTCGGCGCCCTGCAGACCCGCGGCGGGCTGACGAAGCCGCGCGAGATCGAGGCGGCCGCCCGGTCCACTCCGGTGCACCTGATGGTCTTCGACCTGCTCGAGCGCGCAGGAGGGGACCTGACCGGGAGCGACTACGACACCCGTCGCTCGGCACTGGTCGAGCTCGTCGACGAGAACGAGCGCGTGCACGTCCCGTCCGTGTTCGACGGCGACCTGGAGGAGGCGATGGCCACCAGCCGCACCCTCGGCCTCGAGGGCGTGGTCGCCAAGCGCCGCGACTCGCGCTACCAGGAGGGCAGCCGCTCGCGCGACTGGATCAAGCTCACCCACCACCGGCTGCAGGAGGTCGTGATCGTGGGATGGCGCGAGGGCGAAGGCGGCCTCCAGGGGTCGGTCGGGGCGCTGCTGACCGCGATCCCCGGCGAGGACGGGCTCGCGTACTCCGGCCGTGTGGGCACCGGCTTCAGCGACCGCGAGCGCCGCGGACTGGCCGACCGCCTGGCCGAGCACGCCACCGAGGAGCCCGCCGTCTCCGTCCCTCCGCTCGAGTCGCGCGGAGTGCACTGGGTGTCGCCCGTCCTGGTCGGCGAGGTCCGCTACCGCGAGCGCACCGCCTCCGGCACCCTCCGCCAGCCGGTCTGGCGCGGCTGGCGCGCCGACAAGGCCGCCGAGGACGTCCGCGTGGAGGAGCCGGGCAGCTGACCCTCCGGTCTTCCGACTGCGAGGCCCGGCATCGCCGCTCGCGCCGCCGATCCGCTGCGGCCCCGGGCACCTCAGTCCAGGCGCACCCCGCGCAGCAGGAGGAGGGTCGCGCCGACCGCGGCACCGGTGCCGATGAGGACGCCGCCCGCTCCAGCCGCCGCCGCGAGGACGCCGAGGAGACTGGGCAGGGCGATCAGCCCGAGGCGGTTCCCGGCCAGGCGCAGCGCGAGGGCGCGGCCGTGGCGGTCGGCGGGGGTGCGCTCGATCAGCCAGGACATCGTGATGGGCTGGCCGATCCCGAGGCCCAGGCCGAGGGCGGCGACCGCGACGAAGAGGAGCACGGTCGGCGCGGGCAGGGCGACCAGCACCAGGCAGAGCGCCGAGATCAGGATGCCGCCCACCATCACCCGGGTGCGCCCGAGCCGGGCGGTGGCCGCGCCGAGGAGGAGCCGCGAGGCCATCGACGCGAGCGCGCGCACGGTGAGCAGGGCTCCGACGACGCCGGCCGGGAGCCCGCGCTCGGCGCCGAGGGCGGGGAGGTAGACGACGGTCAGGTCGACGGCGGCGACGACGGTCGCGCTGGTCAGCAGGGCGCGCGCGAGGCCCGGCACCCGGAGGAGACCGAGCGTCGAGCCCGGAGCCGCCGCCCCTTCCGCCGCGGGTCCGCGCGGGGACGGGCTGCGGATCCCCGCCGTCGAGACGAGCAGCAGCACCGCGAGGATCCCGCCCACGAGGAACAGCGGCGCCGGGTCGGGCCGCACCGAGCCGCCCGCGAGCACCGGGATGAACGCGGGCCCGATCGCCTGCCCGAGCGACGCGGCGAACGTGTAGTAGCCGAAGCGGCTGTCGAGCCGCGTCCCTCCGGTGCCGCCCGCGACGACGGTCTGCTGCCCGACCACGCAGCCCAGGTGCCCCGCGCCGAGCAGGGCGATGCCGAGGAGCAGCCCCGCGACGCTCCCGCCCGCCAGGAGCAGCACCGCGGCCGCTCCCACCGCGACGAGCGAGCCGACGGCCATCACCGCCCGGGCGCCGACCCGGTCGACCAGCCCGCCCACCGGCAGCGCGATCAGCAGCGGCACCAGCGCGAACGAGGCGCCGAGCGCCCCGAGCGCCCAGGCCGGCACGTCGAGCCGGATCGCCTGGTAGACGGCGGCCGGCCGGAGCAGGAACGCGACGGCCTGGATGAGCACGGCGTGCGCGAGCAGGGACGGAGTCGCCAGGCGGTTCCGCACGCGCGCTCCTTCCCGCGGCGCTCGGCCGAGCACCCGCTCCCCCATCCTCCTCCCGGTGCCGCCGCCGAGTCGCCCGGGAAGGATCGTCCTGCCCCCTCGAACGGGCCTTCTCGTGCGACTCAGCCCTGCGGCGGCGGCGAGGGGAGCGCGTGCGCGGGCAGGGTGCCGAGGCGGTGCCGGCCGCGGAGGAGGAACCAGGCCAGGCCGATCCCGACGACCGCGGCGATCACGACGACCGCGCTCCAGCGCAGCTCCTCCCCGTAGACCTCGACGCGCGGCCACGCGAGGTCGACCGTCATCGCCGCGCCCCAGAGCACCGCGACGACGTTCACCGGCAGGCCCGCGCGGCCGAGCGAGAAGCGCCCGGGCGCGGCTGCGGGCCACCGGCCGCGGAGCCGGGCGATCAGCAGCGGCACCGTCACCAGCAGGTAGGCGAGGTAGATCAGGATGACCGCCACGCTCGTCACGGCCGTGAAGATCGCCGGCGTCCCGATGTTCACGACCAGGATCAGCACCGCGAGCACCCCCACGACCAGCGCCGGCGCCACCGGTGTCCCGCGCCGCGGGTCGACGCGGGCGAGCACGCGGCTGCCGGGCAGGGCGTTGTCGCGGGCCATCGCGAAGATCAGTCGGATGGCCGCCGTGTGCACCGCCAGCGCGCACACCGTGATCGCGACGACAACGCAGAGCAGGAGGACCGATCCGAGGGGGCCGCCGAGCACCTGCAGCACGATCCGCTGCAGCCCGCCCGACGCCTGCCCGAGCGCCGGGTCGGCGAGGTCGGGCGCCGAGAGGATGCCCAGCAGCAGGATGAGGCCGCCGAGGACGAAGGAGGCGGTCACCGCCCGCAGGATCGCCGTCGGCGCGGTCCGGCGCGGATCGACCGTCTCCTCGCCGAGCGAGCCCGCGGTGTCGAACCCGTACATCACGTACGCCGACGCGATCGCGGCGATGAGGAACGCGCCGGCGTACCCGCCCGGCGTGCTCCCGCCGTAGCCGCTGGTGTCGAGCAGCACGGTCGGCGGATGCACCACGTTCACCGCGAGCACCGCCACCAGCAGCACCGCCGCGACGAGCTCGATCAGCACGCCGACGCTGTTGATCCGGGCCATCAGCCGCACGCCGCGCGCGTTGACCGCGGTGGTGAACGCGATCAGCAGCGCTCCCCAGACCACCGCGCTCACCCCCGCGGAGCCGCCGAGCTGGAACCCGCTCCAGATCTGCGGGAGCGTCGCCTGGTACGCCAGCACGACGGCCGCGAGCGTGACCACGGACGCGGTGGCCATCAGCCAGCCCGCCAGCCAGCTCACCGTCGGCCCGGCGAGGCGCTTGCTCCAGTTGTAGACGGAGCCGGCGACCGGGTAGCGGGCGGCGAGCTCGGCGAAGCACAGCGCGACCATGAGCTGCCCGGTGAACACGATCGGCCAGGACCACCAGTAGGCGGGACCGCCGAGCGCGAAGCCGAAGGAGAAGAGCTGGAACGTGCCGGTCAGGATCGAGATGTAGCTCACGCCCGCGGCGAAGCTGCCGAAGCGGCCGATGCCGCGGGTGAGGGAGGGGCGGTACCCGAACTCAGCGGTCCCGTCGTCGACGTCCTCGGTGGTGCTCATCGGGCTCCCCCTCGCGGGCGCGCTCGTCGCACCGAGGTCAGGATGCCAGCCGCCGCCCGGCCGCACGACTCCCCCGTCCCGGGCGTCCGTCAGCGGGTGCTCAGCGCTCGCCCCGCTCCCGGTGCACAGGACTCGGGCGGCCCCCGCGGACGGGAGCGGCGTCAGCCGTGCGCCGCGAGCCGGGTGCGCTGGGGCACTAGGAGCTCGAGCAGCTCCTCGACCCCGTCGACCCGCTGCGGCTCGACCGGGTGCCCGGGTCCGCACGGCTTGTAGGCGAGCGGATCCACGTTCAGGACGTGCCCGACGGGCCGCCCCTTCTCCCAGACCGTGAGGAGGAAGGCGCCGTCCCGCTCGTCGGGGGCGCCGATCTCGAAGACCCGGCCGCGCACGATGGCGCACTGCGGCTCCTTGCGCGCGAGGCGCACCCAGAAGGGATGGTCTCCGGTCATCGTGCCCGTCCTCCCCGGCCGACCCGCGGCCGTGCCCGTAGCGGTCGACCGGTGATCGTGTCGTCGGTGACCCTCAGGGCCACGGTACGTCCGCCTCCCCTCAGCCGATCAGGGGGTTCACTGCGGAGCCTCGCAGTGGTAGCGGACGCCGGTCGCGCCCGGACGCGCACCACGGGGAACCACTCACTGCTCGTAGGAGTCCTCGTAGTCGGCACCACTGGTCAGCTCGCCGTCGCCGGGTTGCACGGGATGCTCGCCGGTGAGCGCGTCGATCCGCGCGCGCAGCCGTGCCACCTCCGCCGCGTTGTCCGGTTCGGGCAGGTCGCTCGGCGTGGTCTCGACGATGAGTGCGGCCGCGGCGTTCACGAGGAAGGTGGCGTCGACCGTCCCGCCGTCGGCGCCGATCCCCGTGTACTCGACGGTGTCGGCCGCGCCCTTCGAGGCGAGGGCGACGGCGTATTCGACGAGTGCGTCGGCCGCCTCGTCCCCCACCAGGATCGTCTTGTCGGCGAAGAGGATGTGCTTCATGCCGCCCATGCTCGGCAACGCCGGCTGCGTGGAGGGAGGAGGTTGACAGAGGACCGCCGCTGACGGAAGACCTGGACAGATCGAGCAGAGAATGGCAGGCCGGGTTGTCGGATCCCTCCGGTCTGCGGAAGGGTGGTGGCAACGGCGGGCGCCTGCCGGCCGGAGATCAGGGGCTGGAGACGCCGATGGGGAAGCTGCACTACGACGGGACCGTCGAGATCGACTTCGAGGACCGCGTGCTCGCGCACCTGCAGATCGTCATCACCGCGAAGCTGCGCCGCAACGAGTCGTTCCTGCTCAGCTGGCGCGACGACCACAGCATGGGCGACGGCCGCAGCGCGATCTGGATCCACCCCTCCCACGCGCTCCGCTACAAGTACTTCGGCGGCCGGATGCCCCGCATCAACCCCGCCTGGATCTCCGCGCTCACCGACCTCGCGAACTCCGCGGGCGGGCTGTACGTGATCTCGGAGCCCGCCGAACCGGTGCGTCCTCCGGCGAAGGGCGACCAGCTGTGAAGCGCATCGACCTGATCTACAACGGCACCGCCTACACGGTCAACAACAGGAGCCTCGAGGAGTTCCGCGCCGAGGTCGAGGCCGCCCTCGCCTCCCCGACCCCGCAGTGGCTGACCGTCAACTACGGCGAGGGACGCGCGAACCCGGCGCTCCTCCTCATCACGCCGTACACCCCGCTGTCGATCATCACGAACGACTTCGACGAGCTCAACGCAGAGCACGAGTAGCGGCGGACCTCGGGGAGGTCAACCACGTCGTCCGGTCGATCCGCGCCCCGTACCGTCGGGCAGGACCTCGTCGACGTCGTGCGCGGACCCCGCACGGCGACACCCGATCGACACCGCCCGCGCCCCGGCGCGCAGAACAACGGCCGCGGACACCCGGCCAGGAGCCGTGATGACAGATCCCGCCTTCGCCGTTCTCGACGACCTCATCGCCGCCCTCGAGCGTCCCGGCTCGATCGACCCCGGCCTGAGCCGCTCCGTCGCCGTGCAGGCCGCCGTCCTCCGGCTCCCGTCGCCCCGCACCATGCACCGTCCGCGCCCGACGAGCCGCTTCACGGGCCGTCGCCTCGTGCGCCCGGGCAGCGCAGCCAGGCGGGCTCCGGCGCGTCACCGCGTCGTCGTCCCCGCCGGTCCGGCGGAGCGTCGCGCCGAGCGGAGCCGACGGCTAAAATGGGCGCGGTGACCGACTCCGACGCTCTCTGCGACCCGTATCTGCGCGGGTACCCGATCGACGGCGTCGCGATCTCCACGCTCGGCAGCCCCTTCGGCGGCGAGACCGTCGCCGCGAGCGACAGCACCGCGAGCCGGCTGGACGAGATCCAGATCGACCTCGGCGAGGGCCCGTGCTGGGAGGCGATCCGCGCTGCCGGCCCCGTCTCGGTGCCGGACACCGGCGCGGAGGAGCGCTGGCCGCTCTTCACCGAGGCGATCGGCCCCACGGCGGTGCGCGCGGTCTTCGCCTTCCCGCTCTCGATCGCGGGGCTCTCGATCGGCGCGGTCGACCTCTACTCCCGCCGCCCCACGTCGCTCAGCGACTCCCTCCTCGGCCGGATCAGCGCCTCGACCACCGCGACGGCGCTGCTGGTGCTGGCCGCGGTGCTGCGCGACAACGAGGTCGAGGAGAGCACGAATCCGCGCTCGCGACGCGTGGTGCACCAGGCGACCGGCATGATCATCGCGCGCTACGGCAGCACGGCCGAGGAGGCGCAGCTGCTGCTGCGCGCCCACGCCTTCGCCCAGCAGCGCTCCGTCGTCGATGTCGCCTCCGGCATCGTGGCCCGGCACGACGGGTTCCCCGACCGCCCTCTCACCGCCCAGGACGACACATGGTGACGAACTCCCGCGAGCGCAGCGTCATCCAGACGTTCGTCGCCCTCTCCGACACGCTGGTCGACGACTACGACGTCGTCGACTTCACGCAGACCCTCGTGGAGAGCAGCGCGACCCTCTTCGACGCCGTCTCGGCGGGGCTCGTCCTCGCCGACTCCTCCGGCTCCCTCGAGGTGCTCGCCTCCACGGACGAGGACACCCGGCTGATCGAGCTGCTCCAGCTCGACAGCGGGTCGGGCCCGTGCATCCAGTGCTTCGAGACCGGGCGGCCGGTGATCGTCGAGGACGCCCGCGCCGTGGGCGAGGAGTGGGCGGAGTTCCGGACGCTGGCGGTCGAGCTCGACGTGCTCTCGGCGCACTGCGTGCCGATGCGCTCGGCGGGGACGACGATCGGCTCCCTCAACCTCTTCCAGGCCCGGCCGGGGCGGCTCGATCCGGACGACATCGCGGTCGTGCAGGCGTTCGCCGACGTCGCGACGATCGGGATCCTGCACCAGCGCGCGCTCCAGCAGAGCACGGTCACTCAGGAGCAGCTGCAGCACGCCCTCGACAGCCGGGTGCTGATCGAGCAGGCGAAGGGGATCCTCGCCTACGCCCACCGCACCACGGTCGAGCAGGCCTTCGAGGTGCTGCGGGTCCGCGCGCGAGCGACGTCGACCCCGATCACGACGCTCGCCCAGGAGATCATCCGCGACTACCGGCGCTGACGCTCCGCGCGCGCGGAGCAGGAGCGGGGCGGATCCGCGCCGGCGGCGCCGCGGCTCGGAGCTCAGTACTCGTTCTCGAGCTCCCACGTCGCGCGGGGGTCGACGTCCGAGGCGGGCACCGGTCCGCCCGCACTGTCGAGCGCGTCGAGGCGCTCGAGGATCTCGGTGCTCGACTCCGCCGCTGCGCTACCGGCCCCTGCGACCACCAGGGGGACGCCGAGCCCGACGGTGAGCGTCACGACGGAGGAGGGGGCCGAGTCGTCGGCGACGCTGACCGTGCTCATCCGGTGCCGCTGCGCGAGCGCGAGCGAGTAGCGGACGACGGCGTCGGCGGTCGCGTCGTCGAGGGAGAGGGAGCCACCGGTGTGGAAGAGCGTCGTCATGGTCAAGTCCTCGCAGGGCAGGCGGATGGGCATGGTTCCGTCACCGGGGGCCAGGATGCGGTGGGCTCACGCTACGCCCTGGGCGCTCGGGGGTGCAGGTCTTGCGCCGAGGCGTGCCCCTGGCGCATGGTTCGCTCCCGACGCCGGAGCAATTCCCCCATGGCTCTGAGGCGGCTCACACGTTAACGTGAACACACGCGTCGGTCCCCTCGGCTCGACGCATCCCTCCCCTGAAGGAAAGGTCTCGACGATGAGACGACGCTCCCCGGAGCCCCCTGCCGCCGCGCCTCGGCGCCGCGTGCGATCCCTCTTCCTCTCCGCTCTCGCCTGCACGAGCGTCGCCCTCACCGGCGCTCTCGTCCCCGTCTCGGCGCAGGCCGTCGACGTCCCGGCGCCCACCGCGCACTACGACATGTCGCACGCCGGCTCGGCCCTGCTCGACATCTCGGGCAACGGACGCAACGCCACCCTGACCGGCCTCACCGACGCGTCCTTCGCGAACGCCAGCGGCGACCAGGTCGCCCGGTTCAAGAACGACGGCTACGCGAGCCTCCCCCAGGGCCTGGTCACCGGAGCCGACAACGCCTTCGCCGTCGAGTACACGGTGAAGACGCAGACCACCGCCAACCAGTTCGGCTGGGTCATCGGCGACGGCGTCGGCCCGTGGAACACCACGCAGCTCGGCAACCACGTCTTCGTGAACCCGCGCAACCCCGACGGCTCGCCCAGCGGACAGGTCCTCGCGGGCATCCGCGTCAAGGAGCCCACCAACAACGGCGAGACCCGCATGCCGTTCGGCGGCACGCTGAACCCCGGGTTCACGACCCTCACGCTCGTCGGCACCGGCACGGGGTCGAGCACCGTGCTGACCCTCTACCGCGACGGCACGCAGATCTCGACGGCGAACACCACGAAGTCGATGGCGAGCATCGTGCCGACCGGGTCCACTCTCGGCTACCTCGGCCGCTCGCTCTACTCCGGCGACGCGCTCGTGACCGCCGACGTCACCGACGTGAAGTTCTGGGACACCTCCCTCACCGCCGAGCAGGTCGCCTCGAGCATGCCGACCGCCACGGCGAAGGCGTCCGCGACCTCCGCCCTGCTGCGCTCGGACATCCAGCCCGTCCTGCTGGCCGGCAACCCGTCGCTGACCCAGGTCTCCTCGAACCTGACGCTACCCGCCTCCAGCAGCGGCGTCCCGCTCACCTGGACCTCCTCGAACAGCGCGGTCGTCTCGGCCACCGGCGTCGTCTCGCGCTCGATCGCGCAGAACACCCCGGTCACCCTGACGGCGACCACCGCCCAGGGCGCGACGATCGCCTTCGAGGTGGTCGTGCTCGCCCCGAGCATCAACGACGACCTCGACGCGCTGAAGCTCGCCACGCGCACCACCGAGAACCTCCCCCTCGCAGTGAAGGGCGCCCGTAACGGCACCGACATCACCTGGACCTCCTCGGACCCGGCCCTCGTCACTCCGACGAACACCTCCTACGCGGCTCCGGCGGTCGGCGCGGCCGACCCCTACCGCGGCGGCGGCGTCGTCACCCGGCCGGCCTACGGCTCCGGAGACAGGACCGTCACCCTCACCGCGACGGCCACCCTCAACGGCGTCGCCGAGACGCGCGCCTTCACGCTGACGGTCGCCGAGCTCGGCCGCACCGCTCCCGACGCGGGCTACGCCTCGGCGTACTTCAAGTCGGACGGCGACGAGAAGATCTACCAGGCCGCGACCTCGGGCAACGACTTCTTCACCTTCTCGCCGGTCAACGGCGGGAAGGCGGTCATCACCTCGACGACCGACACGAAGGGCCTGCGCGACCCGTTCATCCTCCGCTCGCACAACGGCGACAAGTACTACATGGTCGCCACCGACCTCTGCATCTCCTGCGGCACCGGCTGGGGCGACGCCCAGTCCAAGGGCAGCCTGAAGATCGAGGTCTGGGAGTCGACCGACCTGGTGCAGTGGACCCGCACCAACGGCGCCGACACCGGCATCACGGTGAACCAGCCGGCCGCCGGAATGACCTGGGCGCCCGAGGCGTACTGGGACGACGCCCTGCAGTCCTACGTCGTGTTCTTCTCCTCGCGCCTCTACTCCGACGCGACGAAGACCAACAACGACAAGCTCTACTCCCGCGTCTTCTCCGTGATCACCCGCGACTTCCGCACCTTCACCGCTCCTCCCGCCACCTGGCAGGACACCGGCTACGCGCGGATCGACTCGACGATCACGAAGATCGGCGACTACTACTACCGCTTCACCAAGAACGAGGAGGGCGGCGCCGCCGGCACCCTCGAGGCCGGAAAGGACATCTTCCTCGAGAAGTCGAAGGTCCTGACCGCCGGGACGACCTCCTCGAACTGGAGTGCCGACCCGAACACCACCTGGCAGCTCACCGACACCCGGATGACCTCGCTCGAGACCGGCCAGGCCGGTGAGGGACCCGAGATCATCAAGCTGAACGCGGGCGACCCGAACGACACCACCGGCGCGGGCGACGGCTACGCGTTCCTCGTCGACAACTACGGCGACGGCGGCTACAAGGCCTTCATCACCTCCGGAGCGGCCATCGCCGGCAGCTCGCAGACGAACCGCCTCTCGCAGTCGGCCGACTGGAACGTCTCGCCCAAGAGCCGCGCCGGCCTCCCGGCCAGCCCGCGGCACGGTGCGTTCGTGAGCGTCCCGCAGACGGTCCTCACCGCCATGAAGAACTGGACCGGCGTCACCGCCGTCGACTCCACCACGACCCTCACCGCCGACGGCCGCACGGTCACGGCGACGGTCGCGGCGGCCGACAAGGGCGACGTCGTCGGCTCGGTCACCTTCACCGGCGGCTCGTGGACCTCGACCGTCCCGCTCTCCGGCGGCTCGGCGAGCGTCTCGGTCCCGGCGGGCGTGACCGCCGTCACGGCCTCCTACACCGGGTACGCGGACAAGCTGGTGCGCACGTCGGTCTCGGCCGCCGTCCCGCTGGACACCCTCGAGCTCGTCCCCGCCGTCGCCACGCGCTGCGTCGCCGGCAAGATCGTGCTCACCGCGACCGTGAAGAACACCGACACCGCTGCCGCGGACGTCACGATCACCTCGGCCTACGGCTCGAAGTCGTTCACCGCGGTCGCTCCCGGCTCGTCCGCCTCCGCCGCCTTCACCACCCGCCTGGCCTCGATGCCGGCCGGCACGGTGACGGTGACCGGATCGGCGACCGGCCAGCCCGCGTTCACCGCGACGGTCCCCGTCGCCGCCGCGCGCTGCTGACGCACTGACGACGAAGGGCCCCCTCCTGCGCTCGCGCGGGAGGGGGCCCTTCGTCGTTCCCGGGTCAGACGGTGGGAGCGAGCAGGTCCGCGTGGTGGGCGGCCGCCACGTTCGGGTGGGCCCGGAGGCGGTAGCGCAGCGCGTTCTCGCCGTAGGTCTCGAGGATCGGCGCGTTCGTCGGGTCGACCGAGAGGCCGGACTTGAGCTCCTCGGGCAGCGGGAGCGAGGGCATGGTGGCCGAGAGCGCGGGATTGAAGAAGAACGGGATCGAGATCCGGTCCGTTCCGATCAGCGGCGAGATCACGCGGTGCAGCGTGGCCTTGAGGTAGCCGCCCGTGGCGAGCTCCAGCATCTCGCCGATGTTGACGACGAACGCGCCCTCCATCGCGGGTGCCTCGATCCACGAGCCGTCGTGCTCGACCTGCAGGCCGCCCTTGCCGGGCTCGACCAGCAGCAGCGTCAGCACGCCGCCGTCGCGGTGCGCGCCCACGCCCTGCTTGGGCTCCGGGTCGGAGGTGCCCGGGTAGCGGACGACCTTCACCAGCGAGAACGGCCGCTCGGCGAACGCCTCGTCGAACACGTCCTCCGGGGCGTCGAGTGCGACGGCCCAGGTGCGCAGCAGCCGGATGGCGACCGCAGCGAGCTCCGCGTGCCAGCGCTCGAAGACCTCGCGGAACTCCGGCAGCGCCTCGGGCCAGAGGTTCGGCCCCTCGAGGCGCTCGTAGTCGGCGACGCCGGGCCCGGCGGGAACGGCCGGTCGGTCGATGCCGATGTCGACCTGCTCGCGGTAGTCGACGTCGCCGTTGGTGAGCTCGGCGCCGAAGCGGGTGTAGCCGCGGAACTGCGGGCTGAGGGTGTTCTCGATCGCGAGCTTCTCCTCCTCCGGCAGGTCGAAGAAGCGGCGGGAGACGGCGACGACGTCGTCGAGGAGGTCCTGGGGCACGCCGTGGCCGACGAGGTAGAAGAAGCCCACGTCGTGCGTGGTCTCCCGGAGGTCGCGGCGGAAGGCGGCGGCCTCCGCCTCCCCCTGGTCGAGGCGGGACAGGTCGAGGATCGGCAGGGAATCGGTCATGCACCGACTCTCGCGCACGAACCTGCACAGCAGTCGATTGTTACGACAACCAAAACGGCGGGCCCCGCCACGGCACGGAAGAGGGTTCCTCCGCGCCGCGACCGGGCCCGCCGTGAGCGCCGAGTGTTACGGCGTGGGCATGCCGCCGTTGACGTGCAGCGTCTCGCCGACGACGTAGCTCGACTCCGGGGAGGCGAGGAACACGTAGGCGGGAGCGAGCTCGGCCGGCTGGCCCCAGCGTCCGAGCGGCGTCTGCGAGCCGACCTCGGGCAGCTTGTCGGACGGCTGGCCGCCCGCGGTCTGCAGCGGCGTCCAGATCGGGCCCGGGGCGACGACGTTCACGCGGATCCCCTTGGGCGCGAGCTGCTGCGCGAGCGCCTTCGAGAACGTGTTGATCGTGGCCTTCGTGCTGGCGTAGTCGACCAGCATCGGCGACGGCTGGTAGGCCTGGATCGACGAGGTGCTGATGATCGCGGAGCCCGGGGCGAGGTGCGGCACGGCCGCCTTCGTCATCCAGAACATCGCGTAGACGTTGGTCTTGAAGGTCTCGTCGAACTGCTCGTCCGAGAGCTCGAGGAAGTCCTCGACGTGCTGCTGCTTGCCCGCGTTGTTGACCAGGATGTCGAGTCCGCCCAGGCCCTCGACGGCCTTCGCGACGGCGCCCACCGCGAAGTCGTGGTCGGTGATGTCGCCGGGGATGGCGACGGCGGTGCGGCCGGCCTCCTCGATCAACGCGACGACCTTCTTCGCGTCGGACTCCTCCTCGGGGAGGTAGACGATCGCGACGTCGGCGCCCTCGCGGGCGTAGGCGATGGCGACGGCCGCGCCGATGCCCGAGTCGCCTCCGGTGACGAGCGCCTTGCGCCCGGTCAGACGGCCGGAGCCGCGGTAGGTCGACTCGCCGCGGTCGGCGGGGTCGTCCATCTTCGAGTCGAGGCCGGAGCCCTCCTGGTACTGGGCCTCCGTGTCGATGTCGGCGAACATCGCGGTCGGGTCTTGGAACGTGTACTGGTCGTTCTGCGGAGTCTGGTCGTTCTGCGAAGTCATGTCTCGACGCTAGGCGCGCGGGATCGGCGGCCGCGCGTGCTTGACAGCCCCGATCCGCCAGGACACAGGAGGTCTTCAGGAGCCGCGGAGCCCCCCGGATCGGGGAGAATGGTGCGGTGACCCGCGACGACTCCCTGTCCTTCGACACCACGGCGCCGCTGCCCGGCTGGCAGCACGCCTACTCCGGCAAGGTGCGCGACCTCTACACCCCCGACGACGCCGACCCCGTGCTCGGCGCCGACCGCATGCTCGTCGTCGCCAGCGACCGGGTCAGCGCGTACGACGCGGTCCTCGAGCCCGGTATCCCCGGCAAGGGCGAGCTGCTGACCACGCTCTCCCTCTGGTGGTTCGCGCAGCTCTCCGACGTCCCCAACCACCTGATCCCCGGCGACATCCCCGAGGCGGTCCGCGGCCGGTCGATGCTGGTGAAGACGCTCGACATGTTCCCGATCGAGTGCGTCGTGCGCGGCTACCTCTCCGGCAGCGGTTGGAAGGAGTACCGGGAGACGGGCTCCGTCTGCGGCGTCCCGCTCCCCGAGGGCCTCCACGACGGCGACGCGCTCCCCGAGCCGATCTACACCCCCGCGTGGAAGGCCCCGCAGGGCGAGCACGACGAGAACATCACCTTCGAGCGCACGGTCGAGATCGTCGGGGAGGAGGCCGCGGAGGCGCTGCGCACCCTCTCGCTCGCCGTCTTCCGCGAGGCGTCCACCATCGCCCTGGCCCGCGGCGTGCTGCTGGCCGACACGAAGTTCGAGTTCGGGGTCGACCGCGGGACCGGAGTCGTCACCCTCGGCGACGAGGTCCTCACGAGCGACTCCTCCCGCTACTGGGACGCCGACGACTACGACGCCGACATCCGCGGCCGCTCGTTCGACAAGCAGATCGTGCGCGACTGGCTCTCCGACAACTGGGACGGCCAGGGCCTCCCGCCGACCCTCCCGTCCGAGATCGTCGAGCGCACGGCCGCGCGCTACCGCGAGCTCATCGAGCGCCTCACGCGCTGAGGCACCGGAACGACCTGTGGACGATCACCACCCTCGCGTCCGGCTGGAGGCCCGCGGCGAGGATCCGGACGAGGCGCGGCACAGCCTCGCGCGGCTCTACAACGGCGACGAGTGGCGCGCCGCCACCACCGCTGCAGACTTCAGCTACCGCTACGCCGCCATCGGCGACGGCGGGATGACCCTCCGCACCTCGCGGATGTCCGGGCGCCTCGCGGGCGGCGTGGGTGACTCGGACGATGTCGTCGTGCAGTGGATCGTGGGCGGCTCCGGCCGGATCGACGTCGGCCGCGCCTCGATCGCGATGGAGGAGAACCGTCCCGTCCTCTTCCCCGTCGGCCGGCCGTTCGCCTTCGACTACGTCGACTTCGACCAGCGCCTGGTGCACCTCGACCGGGGAGTGGTCGACCGGGTCGCCGCCGAGCGCGGCCTCGTCGGCTCCCTCGTCTTCGACTCCGAGCACCGCCCCGACGCCGCGGCGATCCGCCGGTGGCGCACGGCCGTCGCCGACTCCGCCCGCGCGCTGCGCAGCGAGCGCGTCGAGCAGCTGCTCTGGGACGAGCTCACCCGTGCCACAGCCTCCGCGCTGCTCGACCTCTACCCTCCGGAGTCCGCTCCGGTCCCGCCCGAGCTCCTCGCCCCCCGGAACGCACGGATCCGCACAGCCGTCGAGTACGTGCACGCCCACTGCAGCGAGCCGATCGGCCCCGCCGAGATGGCGGCGGCGTCGGGCCTGACCGTCCGGGGCCTGCAGTCCGCGTTCCAGCGGGTGCTCGGGATGCGCCCGATCGCCTACCTGCGCCTGGTGCGGCTCGACCGCGCCCGGGAGGAGCTCGCCGTGAGTCCGCCCCTCGGGACGACGGTCGCCGCCGTCGCCCGGCACTGGGGCTTCGGGAACGCGGGCCGCTTCAGCGCGGCCTACGCGGAGCGGTTCGGCGAGTCGCCGAGCGCCACGCTGCAGCGCTGATCAGTCGACGAGCTCGGGCGGCGGCTGCCCCTCGAGGATGCGGCCGAGGCCGTCGAGCAGCACCGCGACGGTCGCGGCCTCCGATTCGGGCACCTTCGCGACCATCGCGCGGATCTGCTCGTAGGTCGGGTCGTCGGTGCCGACGATGGCCTTCTGCGCGCGCTCCGTCAGGCAGAGGATGCGGCCGCGGCCGTCGGACGGGTCGGGAGTGCGGTTCACGTAGCCGGCGCGGGCGAGGCGGTCGACGAGGAGGGAGACGGCCGCCGTCGTGATCGACAGGGCCGCGGACAGGTCGACGGCGCGGACGATCTCGTCGCGCCGCTCCCCGACCCCGATCAGCCGCAGGGCCGCGAGATCCGTGGCGCCGATGCCCAGGCGGCGCTCCACGCGGCCGTCGTAGTCGCGCTCCGCCGTGCGCAATCGCGCGAGCAGAGCGAACAGGTCTGGCCGAGCGTCCATCGAGGTGCACCTTCCGAGCGGCAGGCGCCCCGGACGGGAACTCGCTGCCCCCATCGAACCACTTCTCCGGCGATCGGACGGCGTGTGTCCCGAAAGCGCAGTCGGCGCCGAGACTGTTAGTCAACCGACTTAGCAATACCTAGTGTCGACGGTGCGGCACGCCTTCCGTGCGCCGCCGACGGTGAGGAGGTGCGCGCGATGGGACGACTGCTCTACGGCGCACCCGCCAGCTCGCACTCCTTCGAGGACCGCGCCCTGGCCCACCTCCAGACCGTGATCACCTCGCGGTTCCGCCGCGGCGAGGGCTTCCTCCTGACGATCGAGGACGCCGAGGGCCGCCGGTCCGAACTGTGGCTCCACCCCGGCATCCCCACCCGCTACGAGTACGACGGCACCGCCGCGATCGAGCTGAACCCGCACTGGCTGCGCGAGCTCTCGAACGCCTCGAACGGCCGCCTCGGCCTCCACCTCCTCCCCGAAACCTCGTCGCCCGACGACCTCTCCGTGAAGAAGATCCCCGCATGAGCGACCACAACGGCACACTGTTCCGGCGCGGAGGCACCGTCCGCTTCGTCCGCTGGATCTCCTCCCGCGACGGCGGCTGGGCCCCCGAGATCGTGCAGGGGCGCTACCTCGAGCGCGACGACCGCGGCTGGCTGGTCGAGATCGAGGGCACCCCGACGGTGCTCGCGAAGGACGACTGGGCCGTCTACCGCTGACCGGCCGTGCGCTCGGCGTACTGTTGAGCAGGTGCGTTCTCGTGATCGCCGCGGCATCACCTCGGCTCCCCTCCTCCTGACGACCATCGGAACGACGAGCCTCGTCTTCCTCTGCGCGTTCGAGTCGCTCGCCGTGACGACGATCATGCCGATCGTCAGCGCTGACCTCGACGGCCGCGCCCTCTACCCCCTGGCCTTCGCGGCGACGCTCGCCGCCGCCGTGGTCGGGATGGTCGCGGCCGGCTCCTCGGCCGACCGCCGCGGCCCGACGCCGTCGCTCGTGGTCGCGATCCTGCTCTTCACCCTGGGTCTCGTCGCCGCGGGTGCCGCGCAGTCGATGCCGGTCTTCGTGGCGGCCCGCCTGCTGCAGGGGCTGGGCAGCGGAGGGATCACCGTCACCCTCTACGTGCTCGTCGCGCGGGTCTATCCGAGCGAGCTGCATCCGAGGATCTTCGGCGCCTTCGCCGCGGCCTGGGTCGTGCCGTCGCTGGTGGGGCCGCTGGTGGCCGGAGTCGTCGCCGAGCTCGCGAGCTGGCACTGGGTCTTCTTCGGAGTCGTCGCCCTGGTGGCCCTCGCGAGCGCCGCGATCGCGCCGACGCTCCGCTCGCTCGAGCCGCGCGAGCGCCTCCCCTTCGATCGCCGGGCAGTGGGCCGCATCGCCCGCGCCGTGGTCGTCTCGGCCGGAGTCGTCGTGCTGAGCACGAGCGCCGAGCTCGCGCCCGACCTCGCCGGGCTCCTGGCCGCGGCCGCTGTGGTGGTCGTGGTCGTGGCGGTTCGCGCGCTCCTGCCCGCCGGCACGCTGCGCGCCCGGGGCGTCCTGCCGTCGGTGATCCTCCTCCGCGCCCTCGTCGCCGCCGCGTTCTTCGGCACCGAGGTCTACCTGCCGCTGCTGCTCTCGGAGCAGTACGGCCTGCCGCCCTGGCTCTCGGGCGCCATGCTCACCGCGGGCGCCGTCTCCTGGGCTCTCGGCTCGAACATCCAGGGACGCCCGGGCACCCGCCTCAGCCACGGCGGAGCGATGCGGCTCGGCTCGTCGCTCGTGCTCGCCGGCATCGGAGTCGTGCTGCTCGTCACGGTGCTCGCCCTCAGCCCGATCGTCGCGGGCGTGGGCTGGTTCCTGGCCGGCGGCGGCATGGGCACGATGTTCCCGCGGATGGGGACGATGACGCTCGCGCTCTCCGCTCCGGGCCGGGAGGGCTTCAACAGCTCGGCCCTGCAGATCGCCGACTCGACCGGCGCCTCGGTCTCCCTCGCGCTGACGGGCCTTCTCGCGGCGGCGGTCACCGGGCTGATCGGGGCCGGGACCGGGGTCTTCGCCGCGACCTTCTCGTACGCCGCGCTGATCGCGATCGTCGCGGTCGGTCTGGCCGGCCGGCTCGACGGGCTCCTGCGCCGCGAGGGACGCCGGGAGCCCGCCGAGCAGGCTCAGCTGTAGAGCGACTCCGGCACGTCGAGGCCGTAGATCGCGCGGCCGGACGACCAGATCACCGAGCAGGCGGCCCGCAGCAGATCGGTCGCGTCGTCGCCGGCGTCCACGATCACCACGGAGTCGCCGTCGAGGCGGACCTTGGCGCCGCGGACGGCGTGCGTGCCGTTCCGCGAGACCGTCGTCGCCGGGTAGGGCAGGTGCAGCTCGCGAAGGTCGCCGAGGATGTACGTCGGCCGGAGCTTGGGCTCCGCGGCGAGGAGCTGCTTGGCCCGGTCGATCCCGGTGAGCACATGGGCGCTCTCCATGTCGGCGCCGTTCGCGCCGGCGATGTCGGTGTCGAGCCGGTCGCCGAGGAACAGCGGGTTCGTCGAGCCGAAGCGCGCGGTCGCCGCGTCGAAGATGGCCCGCTCGGGCTTGCCCGCGACGACCGGGAGCCGGCCGACCGCGGTGTGCACGGCCGAGACGAGGGTCCCGTTGCCCGGGGCGATGCCGCGCGCGACGGGGATCGTCCAGTCGGTGTTCGTCGCGACCCACGGGATCCCCGTGTGGAGCGCGAACGAGGCCTCGGCCAGCTGCTCCCAGCCGACCGTGGGCGCGAAGCCCTGGATGACCGCCGCCGGCGAGTCCTCCGCGCTGCGCGTCACGGTGAACCCGGCGCGCTCGACCTCGGAGGTGAGGCCCTCCGCCCCGACGACGAGGATCGTCGAGCCGGCCGGCACCAGGTCGGCGAGCAGCACGACCGCCGCCTGGGGGGAGGTGACGACGTCCTCGGGCCGGACGCTCAGCCCCAGCTCGGAGAGGTGCCCGGCGACGGAGGCGTCCGTGCGGGAGGCGTTGTTGGTGATGTAGCCGACCCGCAGCGTCTCGGCCGCGCGGTTGAGGCTCTCCACCGCGAAGGGGATCGCGTCGGCGCCCTTGTAGACGACCCCGTCGAGGTCGGCCAGGACGGAGTCGCGGCCGTCGAGCGGGGTGGGCTCAGTCCTGCTGCTGCGGAACATCGGCGTCCTCCTCGGTGGTGTCGGCGCGTTCGACCGACTCGTCGGCGGTCGGCTCGGCCGGGTCGAGAGCCTCATCCGGGTCCGTCTCGGCGAGATCGTCCGACTCGAGGGACTCGTCCGCGAAGGTCGGCTCGTCCGTGTCGACGAGGTCGGCCTCGGCGCCAGCGGTCGCATCAGCGTCGTCCGCGTACGCGTCGTCGTCGTCGGCGGCGATCTCCTCGGAGACGGTCCGCCGGGCGTCGTCCTCGTCCGCGTCGTCGACGGCAGTCGCGACGTCCTCGTCCGCGTCGTCCAGGTAGTCGTCCGCGTCGTCGACCGCGGTCCCTTCCTCGGCGCGATCGGGAGCGGACGCGGCGTCGGCCGACTCGTGCTCCTCCTCGATCACCTCGATCGTCTCGTCGTCACCGCCGCCCTCGGCCGCGAAGACGGCCTGCGCCGCGATGTCGGCGCGACGCTGCCACTCGGCCGCCTCCTCGGAGCGCCCGACCTCCTCGAGGACGAGCGAGTAGGCGGCGAAGAGATCCGGGCTGTACGAGAACGCGCGGTCCGGGTCCAGCTGCGGGATCTCGAGTTCCATGAGAGCGAGCTCCGCCTGCCCGAGGTCGAGGCGGGCGCCGGACATGGCGATCGCCAGCGACACCTGCGCGCCGGGGCTCAGCGTGGTGCGGTCGATCGACCGTCCCAGCTCAAGCGCCTTGTCGGGTCGGCCGACGCCGCGCTCGGAGTCGACCATCAGCGGCACCTGCTCGTCCGAGCCGGAGATCCTGCGGAACGTGCGCAGCTCGCGCAGCGCCAGGGCGAAGTCGCCCGTCGCGTACGCCGAGATGGCCAGCGACTCGCGGACCACGGCGATACGTCCCGCGCGGCGGGCCGCCGAGAGCACGTGGCGGTGCGCCAGCTCGGGGTCCTCCTCGAGGAGGCGGCCGGCCATCACCAGGTGACGGGCGACCCATTCGGCGTTGTCCTTCGAGAGCGTGCGCAGCTCGTTGCGGGCGACCTTGTCGAGGTCCTTGGCCTGCACGTCGTCCGGAAGGTCCGGGTCGTCGTGGCGCGGGCGCACCGACTGGAGGGAGCGCCGCTCGCGCTCCTCCTCGGTGAGCTCCGGCTCCTCGCGGGGGCCGCCGCGTCCGCCGCCGAAGCCCTCGCGTCCGCGTCCGCCGCCCTGGCGGTCTCCGCCGCCCCGACGATCGTCCGACCACGGCCGGCTTCCCCCGTCGCGCGATCCACCGCGGAACGGAGGGCGGGAGTCACCATCCCGCTGCGGACGTGAGTCCCCACCTCCACGGTAAGGAGGCCGGGAGTCCCCGTCACGCTGGGGCGAGTCGCCACCGCGATAGGGAGGACGCGAGTCACCGTCCCGCTGCGGACGGGAATCCCCACCACCACGGTACGGAGGACGCGAGTCCCCATCACGCTGCGGACGCGAATCCCCACCACCACGGTACGGAGGACGCGAGTCACCATCACGCTGCGGACGCGAATCCCCACCACCACGGTACGGAGGACGCGAGTCCCCATCACGCTGCGGACGAGAGTCGCCGCCACCGCGATAAGGAGAACGAGACTCACCATCGCCCTGTGGACGGGAATCCCCACCACCACGGTAAGGAGGACGAGAGTCGCCGTCTCGCTGCGGACGAGAGTCGCCACCGCGATAAGGAGAACGAGACTCACCATCGCGCTGTGGACGGGAATCCCCACCACCACGGTAAGGAGGACGAGAGTCACCATCGCGCTGCGGACGGGAATCCCCACCACCACGGTAAGGAGGACGAGAGTCACCATCACGCTGCGGACGGGAATCCCCACCACCACGGTAAGGAGAACGAGACTCACCATCACGCTGCGGACGCGAATCCCCACCGCCACGGTAAGGAGGACGGGAGTCCCCGTCGCGCTGCGGACGGGAGTCCCCACCACCACGGTACGGAGGACGCGAGTCACCATCCCGCTGCGGACGCGAATCGCCGCCACCGCGGTACGGAGGACGCGAGTCGCCGTCACGCTGCGGACGGGATTCACCACCACCCCGGTACGGAGGACGCGAGTCACCATCACGCTGCGGACGGGAGTCGCCACCGCCACGATAGGGAGGACGAGCATCACCGTCGCGGCGGGGGCGGGAATCGCCCGAGCCGCCGCGATCGTTCGAGGAGCGGCCGGGGCCGCCGGCGCGAGGCGGCCGCTCGTCACGACGTCCGGAGTCCCGGTCGTTGCGGTCGGATCCTGAGTCGTCCATGCGTTCCTCGCCTGTCGTGGTGATGCTCTGTGGAGTTGACCCGCCCGAGGGCGGGGAGGACGGCCGTAACCGTCGCACCACCCTAACCCGCACCGCGCTCCAGTGAGCAGCGGGGATCCGAGGTGGTGGTTAAACAGCGATGGCCACCCATTTCTGGGTGGCCATCGTGAATGGTGTCCGGCGGTGTCCTACTCTCCCACAGGGTCCCCCCTGCAGTACCATCGGC
>NZ_PSUU01000014.1:0-78748 GCF_002932015.1 Rathayibacter sp. AY1H3 | reverse complement strand
GAGCCAGCGGAGGAAGATCCCGTCGCGGTAGCTGAGGGTGTCGGCGATGTTCTGGAAGAAGACGAAGTCGCCGTCGAACCAGAGGCCGAAGCTCGAGAGCAGGCCGGCCTGCGTCTTCGTCGCGTTGATGACCAGCCAGGCCAGCGGCACGAGGCTGTAGAGGATGAAGACCGACATCAGCAGGGTGAAGGCGATCGACTTCTTGGGCTGCACCGAGGAGCCGCGGCGGGCGGCCGGGCGCTTCGGGGCGCGGGCGGGCGTCCGGGGAGCGGTCGCGAGGGCCATCAGTTCTCCTTCCGCGCGCCGCGGAGCTGCACGACGTAGGCGATCACCGCGGTGATCACGCCCATGACGATGGCGACCGTGGCCGACGCGTTGTACTGCTGACCGGCGAAGGACAGGTTGTAGGCGTACATGTTCGGGGTGAAGTAGGTGGTGATGATGTTCGGCGCCAGCGTCCGGAGGATGTTCGGCTCGTTGAACAGCTGGAAGCTGCCGATGATCGAGAAGATCGTGGCGATGACGATCGCGCCGCGCAGGGCGGGAAGCTTGATCGAGCGGATGACGCGCATCGGGCCGGCGCCGTCGATCTCGGCCGCCTCGTAGAGCTCGCCGGGGATCGTCTTCAGCGCGGAGTAGAAGATGAGCATGTTGTAGCCCACGAACTCCCACGTGACGATGTTGCCGATCGAGGCGAGGATCCAGTCGCGCGAGAAGGGCTGGACGACGTCGGAGCCGAGCAGGTCGTTGACGTTCGCGGCCAGGCCGAAGTTGTCGCCGTAGATGAAGCCCCACATCAGCACCGCGACGACCGCGGGGACGGCGTAGGGGAGGAAGACCACGATGCGGAAGAAGCCGGTGCCGTGGAGGCGGCCGCTGTCGATCGCGAGGGCCGCGACGAGGGCCAGCACGAGCATCACGGGGACCTGCACGACGAGGAACAGCAGGACGCGGCCGAAGCCCTCCCAGAAGTTCGGGTCGGTGAAGATCGCGGCGTAGTTCGCGAAGCCGACGAAGGAGTTGCCGCCCACCAGCTGCTCGCGGAAGAGGCTCAGGTAGATCGAGTAGACGACCGGGGCGATGAAGACCAGGAGGAAGACGACGAGGAAGGGGGCGACGAACGCCAGGCCCTTCCACTCGCTCTTCGCCCGCGACTTCGGGGCCGCGAGGGGGGACGCCGGAGGGGCGACCTCGCTCAGCGGGACGGGGGGAGACGTCGTCGTCATGGGATTCCGTTCGGGGAGTAGTGCGGGCCCGTCATGTTCACGTCAACATGGCAGAGCGTCACCGTAGCATGTCCACGTCGCCACCCGCGACTGTTCCTGCGTCACGGTTCGGCGCACGATGCACCACGGCTGACGGGCGGCGCGCTATAAAGGGAAGCCCATGTCACTCGAGACCGACCGCCCGTCCCCGTCCACCCGGCCGCGACGCGGCGTCTCGATGGCCGACGTGGCCCGGCGCGCGAACGTCTCGGGCCAGACGGTCTCGCGGGTGTCGAACGGCAAGCAGAACGTCGACGGCGAGACGCGCGAGCGGGTCCTCGAGGCGATGCGGGCCCTCGGCTACCGGCCCAACAGCGCGGCGCGGGCCCTGCGGACGGGCCGCTTCCACAGCATCGGCGTGATCATGTTCACGCTGTCCTCGTTCGGCAACATGCGCACCCTCGACGCCATCGCGATCGCGGCCGCCGATGCGGGCTACTCGATCACCCTCATCCCCGTCTCCCACCCCACCCAGGGCGAGGTGTCGGTCGCGTTCCACCGGCTGAGCGAGGAGGCGGTCGACGGCGTCATCATCATCGTCGAGGCGCACCTGCTCGACGAGGCCGACATCGTCCTCCCGCCGGACCTGCCCGTGGTGGTCGTCGACTCCGCCGGCGGCGAGAAGTACCCGGTGGTCGACACCGACCAGATGTCGGGCGCCCGCCAGGCCGTCGAGCACCTGCTCGGACTCGGACACCGCACCGTGCACCACATCGCCGGCCCGGACCGCTCCTACTCCGCCGAGCGCCGCCACGAGGCGTGGGAGTCGACCCTGATCGAGCGCGGCGCCCCGGTGCCGGAGGTGCTGGTCGGCGACTGGTCCACCGACTCCGGCTACCGCCTCGGCAAGCGGCTCGCCGCCGATCCGGAGGTCACCGCGATCTTCGCCGCCAACGACCAGATGGCGCTCGGCGTGCTGCGCGCCCTGCACGAGGCCGGACGCGCCGTGCCCGGCGAGGTGAGCGTCGCGGGCTTCGACGACATGCAGGAGTCGGCGAGCTTCTGGCCGCCTCTCACGACGGTGCGCCAGTTCTTCGGGGACACGGGCCGCCGCTCGGTCGACATCCTCCTGCGCGAGCTCGAGTCGGGCGAGCGCACCGGCGTCTCGCTCGTGCCGACCCGCCTCATCGTCCGCGAGAGCACCGGCCCGGCCCCCGCCGCCTCCTGACGCTTCCGCGGAGCCGGCCCGCGGAGCCCGCCCTTCACGCTGATCGAGGAGCCGGCCCCGCCGGCGTATCGAGATCCCCGCGACCGGACCCCCTCCGCCGGGCCACGCCCCTCCCCGTGCCCGCTCGACCGCGGAGCTCGCGATACTGTGAGCCCTCTCACCCCGGACCTCCAAGGAGACGCACATGTCGGTCGGCCTGCTCGCGGTTGTCGATGACATCCTCACCGCCGCCCTGAAGGCGAGCGCCAAGACGGCGGGCGTCGTGATCGACGACGCGGCCGTCACCCCGCAGTACGTGCAGGGCCTCACGCCGGCGCGGGAGCTGCCGGTGGTCGGGCGGATCGCGCTGGGGAGCCTGTTCAACAAGTTCGTCATCATCATCCCGCTGGCGCTGCTGCTCTCGGCGTTCGCGCCGCAGGTGCTGCCGTACCTGCTGATCCTCGGCGGCGCCTTCCTCTGCTTCGAGGGGGCGGAGAAGGTGCTCGAGTGGTTCGGCGTCTCGCACGGCGGCCACGAGACGGAGGCGCGCGACGAGAAGAAGCTCGTCTTCGGCGCCATCCGCACCGACCTCATCCTGAGCACCGAGATCATGCTGATCGCGCTCGACGGCCTCGACCCCGACTTCGGGATCTGGCCCACGCTCGGCGCGCTCCTGGTGGTCGGGCTCGGGATGACCGTGCTCGTCTACGGCGCCGTCGCGCTGCTCGTGAAGATCGACGACGTGGGCCTGCGCCTGATGAAGAACGCGGCCCGCGGCGTGCGGCGCACCGGAGCGAGGATCGTCGCGTCGATGCCGGTGGTGTTCCGCGCGATCAGCATCATCGGGACGCTCGCCATGCTCTGGGTCGGCGGGCACCTCGTCGTCGCGAACCTCGCCGAGACGGTGTGGCACGGTCCGTACGACCTCGTGCACGTCGTCACCCACGCGGTCGAGGGCGCGGGCCCGGTCGTCGTGTGGCTGGCCGACACCTTCGTCTCGATGATCTTCGGCCTCGTGCTGGGTCTGGTCATCGCGGCCGTCGTGATGGGCGTGTCGCGCCTGCGCACCCGCGACGAGGCGGCCGCGGGGCACTGAGCGGGGTCTCGATACGCCGCGTGCCGCGGCCGGTCGACCGGCATAGGGGTGCGCGGTCGCTCCACCGACGCGGAGGTGTGCGGCTGCCCGACCGGGACGGATCCATGCTGATCGAGTAGCCCGCGCCGCGGGCGTATCGGGATCCCACGACGCGCCGCCCGCGCCGCGCCGCTCCGACGGCGAACGACGGACCGCCCCCGTCCCCGGAGGGGCGGAGGCGGTCCGTGTCGGAGGGGGCGTCAGCAGCTGCGGGCCGCGTACGCTCCCGTCGCCACCGAGGTGACCTGCTCACCGTCGACCGTGCCCGTCGCGGTGACGGTGGCCTGGCCGGCCGGCACCGAGGCCGCGCGCGTGGTGAACGCGGCGCTGCCGCTCGCGCCGGGCGCGACTCCGGTGACCTGCTTCGACCCGGAGGGCGTCGCGATGGTCATCGAGACCGGCACGCCGGACTCGTTCTTCGCCGCGACGGTGAGCGTCACCTTGCCGGCGATGCAGCGGGTGGTCGCCGTGACCGCGACCGCGAGGGCGGCGGGCGCCTTCAGGGTCACCGTCACCGTCGTGGTCGAGGTGACGGAGCCGTCGGCCGCGCGGACCGCGACGGTCGCGACTCCGCCGTTCGCCGTCGTCGGCTGGGTGATCCGCACGGTGGCCGCCGAGTCGGTCGCCACTGCTCCGATCACCGGCATCGCCGTGCCCTCGACGGTGACCGCGTAGGAGGTGCGGGCCGGGTCGAACCCGGCGATGCCCGCTCCTCCGACGCGCAGGGCGCCCAGCGTGGCGACCGCGGCGGGCGAGGCGACCGACTCGTAGAGCTTGGTCTCGGCCACGATCAGGTGCGTGTTGTCGTAGGCGTTCATCACGACGCGGAAGGCCTTGGCCGTGACGGGCGCGAACGACGCGACCAGGGTCGGAGCCGTTCCGCCGGCCGGCGACGCGAGGGCCACGGCCGACTCGTAGCCGGGGACCGCGGTCCAGGTCGTGCTGTCAGCGGCCTGGTACTGCAGCTGGTAGGTCTGCGCCCAGCTGGTGCCGCCGTCGGCCAGGAACTGCACCGACATCTTCTCGACCTGGTGGGTCGAGGGGAAGGTGTAGGTCAGCGAGCTCTGCGCGGCCTTGGTGCCGTTGGTCCAGTTCGACCAGCCCTTGTCGCCGTCCACGCCGTTGCGGGTGCGCTCCGGTCCGTAGCCCGACTCCGACGACGACGCGGTCGCGACGATGCCGGCGTCCGGGTTGAAGTTGCGGAGCGTGCCCGTGGTGACGAGCACCGTGAGCGTGGCGGGGAGCGTAGCGCCGTCGGCGGTCGCCGTTCCCGAGACCGTCACCTGCCCGGCCCGGGCGAGGGAGGCGGTGGTGAGCGGCGTCCAGTCCCAGACGACCGGCACCGGGAAGGTGCTGGCCGAGGCGCCCACGCGGGCGGGGACCGTCGTCGGGGCCGAGGCCTTCACTCCGGCGACCGAGGCGCCCGCGGCGGCCGTGACCGACACGGGGTCGGTCGCGGTCAGTTCGCCGACGTCGACGAGCGCGGTGACCGTGATCGTCTGGCCGTAGAGGTCGGTCGCGGTGCCGGGCACCTCGACGCGGCCGGTCGCGCCGTACGCCGAGTCGGCGGGGCGCTGCCAGGTGACGGCGAGCGGTGCGCCGGCTCCCCAGGAGTACTGCGGGGTGATGCTCGCGGGCAGGGTCGGAGCGACGCCCGCGGTGGTGCGGACGGCGATCGTCTGGCCGGCGGTCGGCGCGAGGTCGCGGAGGGACCACGACTGGTTCGCTCCGCCGTTGGAGGTGTAGACGCCGACCGACGCGTTGTCGGCACTGGAGCCGCCGTTCACGTCGAGCGACTGGGCGATCGACTCGTTGACGAGCGAGAAGTTCACGCCGTCGGTGGTGTTGACGATCCAGCGGGTCGCGGCGGTCGTCTTCGCCGCGTCGACGGACAGCGCGCGCAGGTCGGTGCCGGCGGTCGTGGCTCCGAGCACGCGTCCGTCGCCGTTGACGAGGACGACGCGGCGAGTGGCCTCGCGCTCGCCAGCAGCGACCTCGCGGACCGTCCAGGTCTGCTTGGCGGCCGTGGCGGAGTCGGTGGCGAGGCCGGTGATCGTGGTCGCGGCGCCCGAGGGGTTGCCGGTCAGGGCCTTGCCGCTCTGGGTGCCGACCAGCTGGTAGCGGTGGCCGTCGCGCAGGGCGGGGGCGGAGTCGGCGACTCCCGAGACTCCGTCGATCGAGAAGCTCGTGACCGACTTGGCGGGCACGGTGATCGTGGCGGTGCGCGAGATGCGGTCGACGCTCACCGGCGTCTTGGCGACCAGGGCGTTGCTCGTGGGAGCGGCTGCCGAGGAGGCCTTCGTGGTGACGTAGGGGGTGACCGTCGCGGTGTCGGCGATGGTGCCGAAGCGGGAGAGGTCGAGCACGACGGTCTTCTCGGTCGCGGTGCTGTTGGTGTGCACGACGGTCGCGCCCGAGCCGTCGCCGCGGACGGCGGCGGTAGAGGAGCTGTCGTTGGAGGGCATCAGGTGGTCGCCCTCGTGGATGAACTTGGTGAAGTTCCGGATGGTGTTGAACTTCGAGTTCGTCTCGACGCCGCAGACCGGGGCCTTGGTGGAGTCGCCACCGGCGTCGGCGACGCGGCGGACCGACTTCCAGATCTCGGTCCCGTTCTCCTGGTACGGCTTGCAGTCCAGGTCGATGTAGACGGAGCCCCAGTTGAGGTTCTCGCCCTTGGGCTTGGGCTGCTGCATGTTGTAGTAGTCCTCGACGGGCTGCCAGAGCACCCACGCCTTGGGCTCGAGCTCGCGCAGGTCGTCGTTGATGCGGCCGGCGATGCCGAGGCCGTTCTCCATGTTGGTGGGGTCGAAGCCGGTGACCCAGTTGCCCTCGATCTCGCTCATCCACAGGTCGGTGTCGGCCTGCTTCGCGAGGTCGCGGACCTTGAGGCGGCCCGAGGTGCCGTAGGTGTGGACGTTCATCCGGTCGACCTCGGCGCGGATCGCGGCGGAGTAGGCGGCCCAGTTCGTCGCGAAGATGTCGGGGTTGGTCTCGTCCATCGCGGCGATGCCGGCGTCGGTGGTCGAGGCGTCCAGCGCGGCGGCGACGTCGGGGATCAGACCCGCTTGGCGCGTCGGTCCGACGTGCATTCCCTCCTGGCGTCCGCCGGTCGGGACGCCGTTGGAGAGCTGCGTACCCCAGTAGTTCGTGTTCGGCTCGTTGAAGGGGTCGAGCGTGTCGAACTCGATGCCGTACTCGTCCTCCATGTGCTCGGTGACCTTCACGAGGTACTTCGCGAACTGCTCCTCGGCGGCGGGCTTCAGCTGCTCGCTGTTCGCGTCGAAGCCGCCCGAGACGTAGCCGCTCTCGGTCATGAAGTACGGGGCGGAGTTGGAGAACGCCTCCCAGTGCGAGATCTGCTTCTCCTCGGCCAGCCTCTCGACCCACCAGCGCTGCGTCTGGTCCGCGGTCCAGTCGTAGGAGGCGGGGTCGTCCGCGTTCCACTTGGCCAGGAGCGCGTCGCGGTCGGCGAGCTTCGTGGAGGTGCCGCCGTAGGTCGACGCGTCGCCGGCCGGGTTCTGCTTCCACCAGCCCTCGACGGCGCCGCCCGGGCGGAGGTAGTCCTTCACGTCGGAGGCGTTGCCGCCGCCGATGTTGTAGCGGGCGATGTTGAGGTCGAGGCCGCTGTCGCCGAAGACCTTCTGGTAGAGGTCCTCGCGGAGGGCCTCGGGATAGCCGCCGGTCGCGTTCGCGAACCAGACGAGGCTGGTGCCCCAGCCCTCGAACGCCTCACCGGCGGCGGCGGGGTTCGGCGTGATGCGGAACGCGTCCGCGGCCTGAGCGGGGGCCGCTGCGGCGGGGATCGCCAGCAGTGCTCCTGTGGCCAGGGCGGCGCTCGTGGCGAGCGCGGCGACCCTTCTGAAGGACATCGACATTGATGCGGTCTCTCTTTCGCCATCGAAATGCGGGCATGTTCACGTGAACGCGCCCTGACGGCCGACTGTACATGTTCACGTCAACAATCGGAAGGTGCTCAGGGGTGGGCGAGGCCCGCAACGTCGAGAAGCCGGGAGTCGTCGCAGTCGGCGCCGAGTGCGACGACTCCTGGAGTGTCGAGGGCATGCGGAGGCGTGCGGGTGTGTAAGCCACCCCCGCGCTCAGACGCGATGCGTCGTCTCCGGGAAGGCCTCGGGCTCGCACTGGATGGTCGCGTGGTCGATGCCGTGGCGCTCGCGGAGGACGGCGAGCACCCGCGAGAGCGCGGTGCGGTAGTCGGCGTCGGGGGCGACGACCACGTGGCCGGTGGCGCTCTCCATGCCCGAGGTGATCGTCCACACGTGCAGGTCGTGCAGCGCCAGCACGCCGGGGACGGCGCAGACGTCGCGCTCGAGTGCCGCGAGGTCGACGTGCGCGGGCGCCGACTCCATCAGGATCCCCAGCGCCTGCCGCGTGAGCGACCAGGTGCGGGGAAGGATCAGCAGCCCGATCAGCACGCCGACGATCGGATCCGCCCACGCCCAGCCGGTGGTGAGCAGCACGATCGCCGCGACGATCACGCCGATCGAGCCGAGTGCGTCGCCGAGCACCTCGAGGGACGCTCCGCGGAGGGTGATGCTCTCCTTCGCCCCGGCCGACAGCAGGCGCAGGCTCACGAGGTTGACCGCCAGGCCCACGACGGCGGTGATCAGGAGGGGGCCGCCGGGCACCGCGGGCGGCTCGGCGAAGCGGCGGACGGCCTCGACGATCACGAACGCGGCGACCGCGAACAGGAGCAGGCCGTTGGCGAGGGCGGCCAGCACTTCGAGGCGGTAGGAGCCGTAGGTGCGGCCCTTCGCGGCGGGGCGCGCGGCGAGCGAGATCGCGGCGATCGACATCCCGAGCGCCAGCACATCGGTGCCCATGTGCGCGGCGTCCGAGAGCAGCGCGAGCGAGCCCGTCGCGACTCCGACCGCGAACTCGACGACCATGAACGCCGCGGTCAGCACGAAGGCGGTCACGAGCGGACGCCGGTGCCGTGCGGCGGCGGAGCCGATTGGAACGCCGTGAGAGTGGCCCATCGGCTCCTCCGATCCCCTGTTCGTATAAACAGTCTTGCATGCGTCCGGAGGCGAGCGCGAGGGCCCTCAGCCGACCAGCGGGTCCAGCGCCTCGCCGAGGTAGGGCGCCAGGGTCCGGGCGTACGACTCGGTGAGGTGCCCGAGGTCGCGGTACACCTTCACTCCGCCGATCACGAGGGGGCAGCCGCGGTCGTCGCAGAACCAGCGGGTGAGGTCGACGGCGGCGGCGCCCGGCCAGCCCTCGGCGGCGGCGGCCATCAGCTCGCGGTCGGCGAAGGCCTCGTCGAGCGGCACGCTGCAGTCGGCCGCGGAGCCCGGCTCCTCGGCGCAGGCCAGCAGGGAGAGCGAGGGCAGCACCGGATTGTCGCGGATCGCGACCACCGTGGATCCGCGGGCGATCAGCGGCGCCCACGACTCGTGGAACCCGTCGATGCCGGCCTGCTCGTCGGGGGTGCCGGACCCGTCGACGAACACGGACTTCTTCGCGGAGTAGGCGGTGACGACGAGCGCATACGGCTCCTGGCCGGCGAGCTCCTCCTGCAGCTTCTCGTTCCAGACGTCGCAGGAGCGGCGGGAGGAGGCGGAGTCGTCGCGCCGCTCCGCGGTCGAGAAGACGCAGCCCGTCTTGTAGTAGGTGTGCAGGTCCCAGCCGCGCTCCTCCGCGACGCCGCGCAGCGCCGGGAAGAAGGACGCCGCATGCGAGTTGCCGATGAGCAGCACACGGAGGCCGGCGGGATCGCCGAAGCGGCACTCCTTGAGCGCGGTGCCGGAGTTGCCCGTGCTGCACTCGTCGGTGTTCAGCGCGGAGCCGTCCTCCGAGGCGTCGACGGCGGGCAGGCTCGTGGTCCAGGAGTCGGGGCAGGCGTTCGCGAGCGCCGCGGCTCCGACGCAGCCCTCGGTCGAGACGGGGAGGGCGTGCGCGCGGGTGAGGTCGGCGGCGATCGCGGCGTTCGTGCCGGTGAGGCCCGTCGCTCCGACCAGGGCGGCGGCGGCCAGCAGGGCCGCCGGGGCGAGCGCGCGGAGGCGGTGCGGGCGCTCGGCGGGGGCGCGGCGGTGGAGGGGGTCCTCGAGCACGTGCTTCGAGGCGGCGGCCAGGAGGATCGCGGCGGCGATGACGCCCAGGCCCGCCGGAGCGGTCGGGTCCTCGCCGGTGCTCTCCCGCCAGAAGACCAGGATCGGCCAGTGCCAGAGGTAGATCCCGTAGCTCAGGCCGCCCAGCCACACGAGCGGGCGCAGGGCCAGCAGCCGGCCGACTCCGCGCTCCGGGGCGGGGCCGGTCCCGGCGACGAGCACGAGCACCGCCGAGAGGGTCGGCCAGAGCGCGGCGGTGCCGGGGAACGCGCTCGAGACCTGGAGCGCGAATCCGCAGGAGACGACTCCGATCAGCCCCAGCCACCCGGCGACCGTCCGCAGGGCCGCCGGGATCGCCAGTCCCGGGAGCACGAGGGCCGCGAGCGAGCCGAGTCCGAACTCCCACGAGCGGGCGAGGGTGCTGTAGTACGCGGTCGGCTGGTCGATCCCGACCAGCACGACCGAGAACGCGAACGAGAGGACGGTGAGCGCCGCGACGAGCGCCAGCAGGAACCGCGGCAGCTGCGCGCGGCGCCGCAGCAGCACGGCGGCGAGGGTCGCGACGAGCACCAGGGCGAGCCAGACCAGGTAGAACTGCCCCTGCACCGACATCGCCCAGAAGTTCTGCACCGGCGAGTGGAAGTCGTCCTGCGCGAGGTAGTCCACTCCGGCCCGCGCGAGCGCGACGTTCTCGACGTAGAAGGTCGAGGCGAGCACCTCGGTGAAGGTCTGCAGCAGCTGCGAGGGGCGCAGGAGGAGTGGAGCGAGCGTCGCGACGACGACCAGCACCACCGCGGCCGCCGGGAAGAGCCGCGAGGCGAGCCTCCGGAGGAAGGCGATCGGACGCACGCGCCCGAACCGGCGGATCTGGCCGAGGAGGGTGATGGTGGTGAGGAACCCGGCGATCACGAAGAAGACGTCGACGCCTCCGGAGACGCGGCCCAGCCAGATGTGGAACGTCGCGACCAGGAGGGACGCGACGGCGCGCAGTCCCTCGATCTCGGGCCGGTAGCCGGACGCATCGGCCTTGCGCACCAGCGCGGACCGGCCGGAGGGGGCGGTGCGGGCGGAGTGGCGGGGCAACAGGATCCTTTTGTGACGGTCGGAGGGCGGTGGGGCGGGCGCCGTCGAGCGTCGGTGTCCAGGATCGCGCTCTCCCGCCCCCAGGGGAACCGTGACCGGGGTGCTGTCCACCTGGTTGGGGGCTGCGGAGGCGAGGTGCGCGACAGGTGTCCGCTTACTCGGCTGTTCCGGGCCTTCTAAGTGCATCGAGAACTCGGAGGTCGCCGTTCTCGCGCGCGACCACGGCGACTCCTGCGGAGTCGCCGGCAGGCCGGGCCGAGGGTGGCCGAGGGTCGGTGGCGCGGATCGACTGGGGCGAATGGACGGGTCGAAGTGAGGTAAGGCTATGCTTACCCGGGCTCCGCGCCGCGCCCACGAACAAGGCCCGCGCACCGGGCCGACGACCGACGCCCACGAACCACGGGAGATCCATGTCCACGCACCGACGGCGCCCCGCCGCCCTCGCCCTCGCCGCCCTGACCCTGCTCGCCCTCACCGGCTGCGGCGCCTCCGAGCAGATCGAGCCCGAGAGCACGGCCGCCGCGGGGGAGGGCACGACTTCGTACCCGCTCATGCTGGACAACTGCGGCACCGCGACCACCGTCACCGCCCCTCCGCAGCGGGTCGTCTCCCTCGACCAGAACTCGACCGAGATCCTGCTGTCCCTCGGCCTCGAGGACCGGATGGTCGGCACGGCCTCCTGGACCGACCCCGTGCTCGAGACCCTCGCCTCCGCGAACGAGAGCGTGCCGCGCCTGGCCGACAACGCGCCCACCTACGAGGTGCTGCTCGGTGCCGACCCGGACTTCGTCACCGCCTCCTTCGGCCGGCACTACGCGCCCGAGGGCGTCGCCTCGCGCGACCGCCTCGCCGAGACGGGGATCGGCTCCTACCTCGCCCCCTCCGACTGCGACAACGGAGCGAGCGTCAACGGCGGGAGCGGCACGCGCACCGTCCCGCTGACCGTCGACGTCCTCTACCAGGAGATCCACGAGCTGGCCGAGGTCTTCGACGTGCAGCAGCGCGGCGACGCCCTGGTCGCGCAGCTGCAGGAGCGCGCCGCCGCCGCCACCGAGGGGGTCGACCTCGGCGGCCGGAGCGTCGCCTTCTGGTTCGCCGACACCAAGACGCCCTACATGGCCGGCGGCTACAACTTCGCCTCGATGCTCGGCACCACGACCGGCATGACCAACGTCTTCGCCGACCGCACGGAGGACTGGCCCGCCGTGGGCTGGGAGAGCGTCGTCGCGGCCGACCCGGACGTCCTGGTCCTCGGCGACCTGCAGCGCGACCGCTTCCCCGGCGACCGCCTCGACGACAAGACCGCGTTCCTCCGCTCCGACCCGCTGACCAGCAGCCTGCCCGCGGTGCAGGACGGCCGCTTCATCGCGCTCCACGGCGCCGAGATGAACCCGTCGATCCGCTTCGTCGACGGGCTCGAGAAGATCCGCGCCTGGTGGGACGAGAACGGGGCCTCGCTCTGAGCACGCACACGGGCACGGGCACGGGCACGGGCACGGGCACGGGCACGGGCACGGGCGCGGGCACGGGCGCGGTCCTCGTCCGCCGGGTGCCGCGGGGCCTTGCCGCCGCCGCGCTGGTCGTCGGCGGGCTGCTCGCGCTGGCGCTCTCGGTCGGCGTCGCGGTGACGCTCGGCCCGGCCGACGTCTCGCTCGTGAACGTCCGCGACATCCTCCTCAACCACCTCGGGCTCGCCTCCGTCCCGGTGCGTGCGGCCGAGGACGCGATCGTCTGGCAGGAGCGCCTCCCGCGCGCACTCGTGGCCGCGGCCTGCGGGGCGGGGCTCGGCGTGTGCGGAGTGATCCTGCAGTCGCTGCTGCGCAATCCGCTCGCCGACCCGTTCGTGCTGGGCGTCTCCTCCGGAGCGTCCACGGGCGCGGTGCTCGTCGGCGTGCTCGGGGTCGGCGGAGGAGTGGTCGGGCTCTCCGGAGGCGCCTTCGTCGGCGCGCTGGTCGCCTTCGGCTTCGTGCTGCTGCTCACGCGGTTCTCGGCGGGCGGCACCTCGGGCGTGATCCTGGCGGGGGTGGCGAGCACCCAGCTGTTCTCGGCGCTGACCTCGCTGATCGTGTTCGCTCTCGCCGACTCGGACGAGACGCGCGGCGTGATGTTCTGGCTGCTCGGCTCCCTCGAGGGCATGCGCTGGGACGACGCGGCGCTGAGCGGAGGAGTCGTGCTGCTCGGCTCCGTGGTCTGCCTCGCCGCGGCGCGCACGCTCGACGCGTTCGCTTTCGGGGAGGACGTGGCTGCGTCGCTCGGCGTGCATGTGGGCCGCACCCGCCTCCTCCTGCTGGTGGTGACGGCCCTGCTGACGGCGACCCTGGTGAGCATCGCCGGCGCGATCGGCTTCGTGGGGCTGGTGCTGCCGCACGCCGCGCGACTCGTGTTCGGCCAGCGGCACTCGCGGGTGATCCCCGCGACGATCCTGCTCGGCGCGGTGTTCCTGGTGTGGGTCGACGCCGGATCGCGGGTGGCGTTCGCGCCGACTCCGCTGCCGGTGGGGGTCGGCACGGCACTCGTCGGCGTGCCGGTGTTCATGCTGCTGCTCCTGCGGCGGAGGGGCCGCTCGTGACGCTCGAGGCCGACCGGGTCTCGTGGCGCCGGGGCGGCCGCCTGGTGGTCGACGGGGTCTCGCTCCGCCCCGCTCCCGGCTCGACAGTGGGACTGCTCGGGCCCAACGGCTCGGGCAAGTCGTCGCTGCTGCGGCTGCTGCAGGGCACCGCGGCTCCGGACGCCGGCGTCGTCACCCTCGACGGCGCGCCGCTCCGCTCGCTCCGCCGCCGCGAGGTCGCCCGGGCCGTGGCCACGGTGACGCAGCAGGCCGAGACGGAGGCGGACCTCCCCGTCCGCGACGTCGTCCGGCTGGGGCGCACCCCGCACCGCTCCCTCCTGGGCGGAGACACGGCCGAGGATCTGAGCGCGATCGATCGCGCCCTCGAGCAGGTGGGCCTCGAGGCGAAGGCCGACCACCTCTGGCACACCCTCTCGGGCGGCGAGCGACAGCGCGCGCACATCGCCCGGGCGCTCGCGCAGGAGCCGCGCGAGCTGCTGCTGGACGAGCCGACCAACCACCTCGACATCCGCCATCAGCTGGAGCTGCTGGCCCTGGTGCGGGCGCTGCCGGTGACCACGGTCGTCGCGCTGCACGACCTCAACCTCGCGGCCCTCTTCTGCGACGCGCTGCTGGTGCTGCGCGAGGGGCGCGTGGTCGCGGGCGGCACCCCGGAGGAGGTGCTCACCCCGGCGCTGATCGCGGACGTCTACGGGGTGCGCGCCCGCGTGATCGTCGACGCCGGACGGCCGCACGTGCTGTTCGACTCCTGAATCCGCTGCCGCATCCTGACCCCACTGCCAGACGATCGTCGATCAGTCAACGGTCTCGTCCGTAGTGAGGAGCGCGTTCTACCGTCGGTGAACCGGCTTCGAGACCTCACAGGAGAGGTCCCCCTCGCGCTGGGCGAGGTGCTCTCCTGACGGAGGGCGATGGACGTGCCGGTGACGACGAGGGGAGTCGAGAGATGTCCAGAGACGACGTGGCACCGGGGCGGTTCGCGCGGTTCGTGAAGTGGGTCAACAAGGCCGACGGCTGGGAGCCGCAGTACCTGCGCGGGCGGGTCGTGGCCAAGAAGGACGGCGAGTGGATCGTCGCGGTCGACGGCGAGGAGCGCCGGATCGTGAAGAAGGAGTGGAGCGTCTACCGCTGACCCTCGGGGAGGACTCGTGATGCTGCCCGACCGGCGCACTCCCGAGATCAGAGAGGCCCGTCCCGGAGTCTTCGTGCTCGAGCTGCGCCGCACCCGCCGCCGGCCCGCCGAGGAGCTGGGCGTCCTGATCCGCGCGGGCACGACCTGGACGGTGCTGGGGCCCGAGGGCGTGCTCTCCGACGTGCCGAGCTTCCACGACGCCGTGGCGGCCCTGCGCGAGTAGCGAGGCACCACCGAGGTACCCGCGGCCCCGCTGAGTCGCCCGAGACGGTCGCCCGCTCCGGCGTGTCGACGACCGTCCCGGGCGCCTCGGCGCTGACGCGGAAGGGGACGGCGCGGCGGTGGTGCTGCCGAGGCGTGGGCCCGCCGCGCCTACAGCTGGCGGCCCGGACGCTGCACGCCGACGACGGTGACGGTCAGCGTCGCGGAAGTGCTCTGCGCGGCGGACGGCGCGGACTCCGAGAGGCGCACGGTCAAGCGGAGGTGGTCGGTCGCTCCGACGGCGAGGGCGGGGGAGCCGGGCAGGTCGAGGCGGGAGGCGGCGGGGCGGTCGGCCGACACGGTGGTGACGGTGCCGGGGCAGGTCGCGGCATCGGCCGACCAGGACAGCGAGCAGCGCTCGATCGCGAGCTGCAGGCCGTCCGAAAGGTCGGTGCCCGTGGCCGTCTGCAGCTGGAGGGCCGACATCGGCAGGGTCCCGGCGTTCGTCAGGTCGAGGAGGCGCCGGGCCGTGCCGCCGGGGACGAGTCCCGCGACGGGGACCGGCACGGTCGTCGCTCCGGTGCCGGTGAACGTCGCGATGACGGTGCCGGAGGCGACCCGCGCGCTCACGGAGCCCCGGTCCAGGAGCACGGCGGTGGCGGTGGCGGCGGCGCCGAGGACGAGCGCGCCGGCGACGAGTCCCGCCAGGCCGGCGCGGGAGACCACGCGGCGGCGGACCTCGGGGGAGTGGCGCGGGGCTCCGCGGTCGCGGGAGGACGGCCGGGCGCTGTGCCGTCCGTGCTCAGCGGGCGGACGCAGGGGCTCCGGGGGCGGCGTGCCGTCCGACGAGCGGTGCGCGCCGCTCACGGGGCGACCTCCGCGGGGCGGCGCCAGATGGCGATCAGGAGCGCGCCCACGATGACCGCGCCGCCCGCGGCGAAGAGCGCGAACCGCGCCTCCGGGTGGGCGAGGCCGATGCTCGGCCAGCCCAGCAGCGGCACCACCGAGCTCTCGCGCCAGATCCGCTCGTCCGCGATCGTCACGATCCACGGGTCGGCCGACTCGTTGTTGTCGCCCTTGGTGGTGAGCGCCAGCTGGCCGGGCTCGCGGCCGCGGAGTGCCGCCGCCTCCTCCTCGGAGTAGACGAGGGTGACGCGGTGGATGACGCGGCGGCCCGGATCGTCCGGGTCGGTGAAGACGATCACGTCGCCGGCGCGGATCGCGGCCTGGTCGACGGGCAGGGTGACGGCGAGGGAGCCGACGGGCATCCCGGGCGCCATCGAGTTCGACAGCACCGGCACGAGCCGCACGAGACCGAGCGCGGAGAGGACGAAGACGGCGATGCCGGCGACGGCCACGATCGTGACCAGGCCGCCGAGGAGAGCGCGGAGGGCCTTCACGCCTGCTCCCTCCGGTGACGACGGCGCGCCGCCGCGGCGAGCAGGGCGCCCGAGCCGAGGGCGAGCATCCCGCCCAGGAGCGCAGCGCCCAGGTCGCGGCCGGTGACGGCCAGCCCGCCGCCCGCCGCTCCGGGGAAGGAGCCGGGGCCGGGCGTCGCGGAGGGATCCTCCTCCGTCGTGCCCACGAGCACCCGCAGCGACGCCGCCGCGAGCTCGGTCCCGTTGCCGGCCGACTCCGGGAACAGGACGCGGACGCGCACGCCCACGGTGGCCCCGCGCTCGAGCGGACGGACACCGTCGAGCCGGCCGAGCGTCGCCGCGGGTCCGGATCCGAGCGGCATCGCGTCCTCCGGGCAGAGGTAGCGCTCGACCGTGCGCTCCCCGTCGACGACCTCGGCGACCGTGAACGCCGAGTCGCAGAGCTCGACGGACAGCTGGAGGCCGTCGCGCGGGTCCTGCGCCAGCGTCCCTCCGTCGACCGCGAAGGCCACGGAGACCCCCTGCGGCGACAGGCCGGTGCTGGTCACCTCGACCGCCCACTCGGCGCGGTCGCCCGGAGCGAGGTCGGTGAGGGATCCGGGCGCCGAGAGCTCGCGCACGTCGAGCACGCCGACGGGCTCGGCGCTCGCCGCGGGCGCGAGGAGCACCGCCGCGAGGACGGCGACGAGCGCACGGGCGTGGGGCATGGGGACGACTCCGGGAGGAAAGGGGGATGCCTCCGCCCCGCGCCGGTGGCGGCCGGGCAGGACGGAGGCGGTGGGGGACGGTCTACTTCTGGATGCCGGCGCGCTGGATCGCGGCGGCCGTGAAGGTGACCGTGGCGGAGGCGTTCTCGTACGCGTTGTCGGCCGCGGTCGGCAGGACGAGCTCGATCAGCGTGTTCAGCGTCACGTCACCGGCGTCCGAGGGGAAGGTCCCGGTCGTGGTGGGGGTGATGCCGAAGTTCGCCGGGGTGAAGTCGACCGCGCCGGCCTGGCCGCCGATGGACGACAGCTTGCCGGATCCGGTGACCGTGGTGGTCCCGCTGCAGGAATACGGGCCCGCCGGAGTCGTGGTGGGGGCGGTCGTCCAGGCGGTGGAGCAGGTCAGCAGGCGGTAGTCGAGGCCGTTCGGGCCGGAGACGAGAGACTGGCCGACACGGTTCTGGTCGGTGGTGTCGGATCCCACGACGTCGTTGGTGACGGCCTGCGAGAAGCGCACCGACGAGACGAGGTCGCCGTCGTTGGTGGCGTTCGGCAGGACGATCGTCACCGGGCGCTGGATGGTGTCTCCGGGCGCGATGTCCGTCACGATGAAGGTGCCGTCGAGGTTGATGTCGAGCTGTCCGGCGTCCGCGGTGACGCTGGCAGTCCCGGAGTCGGTGAACACGGCGAAGGCGCCGGCGCCGGCGAGGGCTCCCGCGGCGAGGAGGACGCCGCCGGTGAGGGCGATCTTCTTCCAGGGGCTGCGACGGGTGGGTGCTGTGGTGGTCATGGCGACCGTTCCTTTCTGGTGGGTGGTGCCCGGTGCGGGCGTGGTCTCCCTCACGAGGACACGTGCAGGACGAGAGGGGTGTCGGCGGGGAGGCATCAGCAGCCTCCGGCGGTGGTGACGGCCGGCTGGGCGACGGCGGTCGAGGCGGCGGACGCGACTCCGAGCCAGCGCTGCAGGTCCGGGCGGACCCGCCACTGGTAGCTGCGGCCCTCACCGACCCGGTCGTCGGTGAAGCTCGTCGCGGAGGCGGCGGGTGCCGCGATCACGGTCCAGGGGCCGGGCGTCGTCCCCGCGAGGCGGCGCTCGAGGGTCCAGCCGGTCGCTCCAGCGGCGGCCGACCAGCTCACGAGGGTGCTCGGCCGACCGGCCGTGCAGCTCGCGACGGGCGTGGCGACCACGGAGGAGCTGGTCCAGGCGCCGAGCCCGACCGCTCCGCTCGTGCTGCCGGTGCCGGAGAAGCCGCGCCGGACGAGGGGAGCGGGATCGACCCAGACCGTGATCGTGCCGCCCGCTGTGAGCGCGCCGTCCGTGACCGTGTACGCGATCGTCGCGCTCCCGGTCCAGCCGTCGGCCGCGGGCGTGTAGGTGCACGTGGATCCGGAGCAGGAGAAGGTTCCGCGCAGTCCCGCCGGGACGCTCGTTCCGGCCAGGGCGAGGGTCGTGCCCGCGTCCTCGTCGGTGTCGTTGGCGAGCGGAGCGACGGTGACGGCGGGGCCGCCGGTGGTCGCGACCACGCGGTCGGGCCGGGCGACCGGCGCGCGGTTCAGCGCGGTGACGGTGACCGTGACCCGCACGTTCCAGGTGCCGTACTGGCCCGAGAGGGAGTAGTCGAAGACGTCGGTGCCGACGAAGGCGGCGATCGGGCGGTAGGTGCACTGGCCGCGGGTCGCTCCGCTCGCGACGCAGGAGACGGACCCCTGCACGGGAGTGGCGGGGGCGGGGGTCGCCGCGCCTCCGATCGCCCTCGGGGTCGCCGAGAGCTGCGCGCGCGAGAAGGTCGCTCCGGTCGCGGCGGGCCCGTCGTTCGCGAGCACGTCGATCACGACCGATCCGCCCTGCACGACCGTCGCGGCGTCGGCCGCCGGATCGGGGATCACCGAGATGCTCACCGAGGCCGTGCGGGTGAACGCCACGCCGGTCGGGCCGGTCGCCGTCGCCGTGGCGGTGTTGGCGATCGTGCCGGCGGTGACGTCGGCGGCGGTGGTCGTGTAGGCGGCGGTCGCGGTGACGACCTGGCCGGGCAGCAGTCGTCCGGAAGTGCCCGGCCAGGAGTAGGTGAGAGCGGAGAGCCCGCTCTTGGGGTCGCTGATCGCGACCGCGGTGAGGGTGGTGGTGCCGGTGTTGGTCGCGCGGAAGGTGTAGGTCACCACGGTGCCGGCGGCGCTGATGAAGGCGGGGTTCGCGGTCTTGGCGAGCGCGAGGTCGTTCGTGCGGGTGATCGTCACCGTCCGCGAGGCGGTGGCCGTGACGACGGCGCCCGTCGGAGGGGTGCCGGTCGCGGTGGCGGTGTTGAGGACCTGGCCCGCGTCGACGTCGGCCTGCGTGAGCGTGTACGAGGCGGTCGCGGTGACCGACTGGCCGATCTCGAGGCGCCCGGCGGTCCCCGGCCAGGAGTAGGCGAGCGCGGAGAGACCGCTCTTGGGGTCGGTGACTGCGACGGAGCTCAGCCCGGTGTTGCCCGTGTTGGTGGCGGTGAAGCTGTAGGAGACGGTCGAGCCCACGGCGGCGCCGGTCGGGATCGTGCCGTTCTTCGTCAGCGAGATCGAGGGCGCGTAGCGGATCGGCGTGGTGGCCGTGGAGGTCGCGGTGACCGTCACGGGCGAGGCTGCCAGCGTGCGCCCGCTGACCGTGGCGGTGTTGGTGACGGCCGTGCCCTTGTCGATGTCGGTCTGAAGGACCGTGTACGGCGCCGACGTGAAGGTGGCGCTCGCTCCGGGGGCGAGCTGCGTCGAGGCGGGCGTGATGCCGGTGACCTTCGGGTCGGCGACGGCGACCGTCTGCAGTGTGACGTTGCCGGAGTTGAGGGCGAGGAAGGAGTAGCGGATCTGCTCTCCGGCGTCGGCCTGGGCGTTGCCGTTCGTGTCGGTGAGCAGGGCGGTCTTGGTGAGGGTCAGAGCGGGAGCCGGGGTGGCGATGGGGGCGGTGGCGGTGGCGGTCCTGCTCGTGACGGGGGTCGTTGTCACGACGTTCGAGATCGTCTCCGTCTTCGTCGCTGCAGCGGTCGCCGTGTTGACGAACGAGCCGGCCACCGCTTCGGCGGCCGTGACCGTATGGGATCCCGTGCAGATGGTGGAGGCGAGCGGGAGCAGGGTCGTCGTCGGACAGGAGATGCTCGCGGCCTTCGGGTCCGTGACGACGATCCCGGTGAGCGTGCCCCGGATGGATCCGTTCGTGACGACGAACTGGTAGGGGATGACGGATCCCTCGGCGTAGGCGACGGGCTGCGTGGTGGTGCGGTCGATCTGCTTGACCAGAGTGATGTCGTCGAGAGTGTTGATGGACGAGACGGAGACGTTGCGGACGAGGTGGGTGTCGTTCGATCCACCGGTGGACGCCGTGAAGCCGAGCTTGTAGGTCGAGGGCGCTGCGGTCGGCATCGTGAACTGCATCAGCTGCGTCAGCGCGGAGGCGGCCATTCCCGCCGAGGTGCCCCAGTAGACCGTGACGACGGGGGAGGCCGTGGCGGACACGGTGATCCGCACGGTCCTGCCGTAGCTCGCGGGCGGATTGCCCGACGAGACGGTGATCGGGGTGCGGACGGAGGTGAGCGTCGGCGGCGGCGCGGCCTGCAGGAAGCAGTAGCCGGTCTGGCCCTGGCCTGCACCGCGGGCGACGATCTGATTCGCGACCTGGCCCTGGCCTGAGCCGGAGGGGCACCCGAATCCGAGTCCGTAGGTGGGCGGGGCGTTGGGTGTCGTGCTCTGCGTGGGAGGTCTGGCCGAGAAGTTCCCGTAGGCGTCGATGCCGATGCCGAGATAGCCGCCGTTCACACCCTCGACGGTCGCGGACTGACCGTAGCCGAGCGAGCCGCCAGGGGCTCCGGCCGCCGTCAGGGACTTCGAGCCGTCCGTGAGGAAGAAGCCGATGCCGTCTGCTCCGAGGAGGCCGAGGGCGGAGCTGTACTGGTACTGGTCGAACTGGACGTCGATGCCGCCCGCGGCAGGAATGGGCCGGTTGAAGACCGCGCCGCCCTTGGCGTCGTTGCGGGCATCGGTGAGCTGGAGGAAGCCTGGACTCGTCGCGGCGACGGGGGCTTGAGTCCGGTTGGCGCAGACGCCGAGGTTCGAGGACCCGGCCGGGGGTGCGGTCGTCGCCCGGGTGATGCAGCCCCCGTCGAGCGCCTGCCAGGCCGAGTCCGCGACGCTGGTGCCGCCGAAGCCCTCCTGGAGCAGGACCGTGGCCGCCGCAGCTCTCGTCGCCGGCAGAACCACGAGGACGGCGGCGAGCAGGAGCAGCACCAGGCCGAGGGCGATCGAGCGGTCGTGGCTCGGTCGGGCATGCGCGTTCGACACGGATCGACCTCCCCCCGGGGCGCCTCGCCGGGCCTTCCGGATGGAGCGGGATCACGATAGGTCGCGGCTCGGAGGCGCCCTGTCCCCCTGAGACGGGACGTGGGCGGCGGACGACGGGCCCTCGATCCGGTCGGCACTCAGAGGGGGGAGAGCAGGCGCTGAACCAGCGATCAGGTCGTGCTCAGATAACGAGACTCATCCGGGGGTCTCCCGCGAGAGTGTTGACGTGCGCATGGCCCTCGCGCCGGGCGCACGGCGGCCTGGATCCGTGCCGGCCCCGTGCCGCCCCGGAGTTCCGCCACCGACACGATGCAGTTCCGCTCCCGTGGCGGGCATCTCCAGAGCAGTGGCGCGAGATAGCGCTCTCACCAGGACCTTCTCCGGATCGCTCCGCCGCTGAACGCCAGGTGGGAGCGCCGCCGCGGGTGTCCCTGAAGCGGGTCTGGTGGTCGCGCGGCGGACGCGGGAGGATGCACTCGCGCCTGCCCGTCCGCACGGTCCCCCGAAGGACCGCACCGCGCCCCCTCCACGGTGGTCCGATCCGGACCGCAGCACCCCCCTCACACCTTCCGGTCAGGCTCCGCCGACCGAGCAGCCCTCTCCACGTCGGGATCCCATGTCCTCTCCTGCGCGCCACAGCCGCCGTCTCGTCCTCACCGGAGCCGCCCTCGGCGTCGGATCCGCCTTCGCCTACGCGATGACCGCGTCCGCGGCGCCCGACTACAGCGTGATCCCGCCGCTGCCCAACGAGCTCGGGCGCAGCGACACGGCGATCTCGCGCGTGGGGAAGAAGCCGTATCAGATCATCGACGTGATGATCGGCACCGACCGCGCGCGGCTCTTCGTCCCGCACACCGCGGTCCCCTCGCAGCGGATCGGCCGGGTCGTCTACTGGTACTACCACGCCAACGGGAGCACCTACGCGGCCCTGTCCGGCGCCTACCAGTACAGCGCCGACCAGGCCGTCGACAAGGGCGTCATCTCGATCTGCCCCAACTACGGCGGCAGCATCTACACGAACAAGCGGGCCGTCGCCATGCAGGTGGACGCGGTCGCCTGGTTCCAGAAGACGTGGCGAATCGGCGCGAGCTTCCTCCGCTCGAACTCCGGCGGCGGAGCGCTGCTCTGCTGGGCGTACGGCAACAAGCTGGTCCCCGAGATCCGCGGCGCGTACCACGCGGCCGGCGTCTACGACATGGCCGACATGGCCCGCCGCGATCCGGGGCGCGTACTGCCGGACTACGACAACGACCCCTCGACGATCCCGGCGACCGACCCCGCGCTGCTGCCGCAGGCCTCGTGGGCGGGGGCGCGGATCCGCACGACCGGCTCGACGGAGGACGTCCTCGTCCCGATCGCCGTGCACGGAGGGGCGTGGGTCGCGCTCGCGAAGCCCGTCGCGAAGGAGGCGGTGGTCCTCTACACGCCGACCGAGGGCGCTCCGAACGGCCACAACGTGCCGAGCCTGACGAACAAGGACATGCTCGACACGTTCGACCGCTGGCTCGCGGAGCAGCCGGTCGTTCCGCTGCCCGACGAGCCCGCCTCGTCGATCCCCGGCGAGGGCACGTACCAGAACTCCTCGCCGCTCATCACGACGGCGGGCACCTGGAGCACGATCTCCTCCTCCGCCGACAGCGGTGGGAGCATCAGCTACTCCAGCTCGGCCGGAGCGTCCGCGAGCTTCCGCTTCTCGGGCACGGGCGTCAGCTGGGTGAGCCGGATGACGGCGACCTCCGGCATCAACGAGGTGCTGCTCGACGGCGTCCTTGTCGCCACCGTCGACCGCTACAGCCCCACGACCCGCTCGGGTCAGACGGTCTGGACGAGCGGGCCGATCGCCGCCGGCACCCACACGGTCACGATCCGCCGCGGGACGACGCGCAACCCGGCGTCCACCGGATCCACGCTGATCCTCGACGCCTTCGTCGTGACCGCGGGGACCGTCTCCACGTCGACGCCCACCCCCACCGCGACGGCGTCTCCGACCAGCACGCCGACGCCCACCGACACGCCGACTCCGACCGAGACCCCGACGGCCACGTCCACGCCCACCCCGACCTCGACGCTGCCGGCGGCGGGGACGTACCAGAACGGAGCCGCCGTCATCGCGACGGTCGGCACCTGGGCGACGCTCTCGAGCACCGCCGACAGCGGCGGCAGCATCTCGTACTCCAGCACCTCCACGGCCTCGGCGACCCTCCGCTTCCGGGGCACGAAGGTCAGCTGGGTGAGCCGGATCACCCCGACCTCGGGCATCAACGAGGTCCTGATCGACGGCGTGCTCGTCGCCTCCGTCGACCGCTACAGCGCCACGAACCGCTCGGCCCGCACCGTGTTCACCAGCAGCACCCTCAGTGCCGGCGAGCACACCATCACCATCCGCCGCGGCAGCAAGCGCAACGCCGCCTCCACGGGCAACTCGCTGATCCTGGACGCCTTCGTCGTCGTGTGAGCCGCTCGGGCACCCGAGCCGCCCGCGTGATTCCGGACAGAGGACGCGGGCGGGCTCGGGTGGTCGGGTGTTCGGGGGCTCGTGGAGGGGGCCCTTGTCGCTGAGGCGCTCGCTCGGCGCCCACTGCGTCGAGTCGCCCGGGGATGCAGCTCTTAGCGTTCTCGGAACCGTCTCGGGCACCTCAGCGGGCCTCGCGCGAGGCGGCCCGTGCGAGCATGCGGGGATGAGAACGCTGATCCTCGGAGGCACGGGCTGGCTCGGCGGGCACCTCGCGGCGGAGGCGCTGCGGCGCGGCCACGACGTGACCTGCCTCGCGCGGGGGACGGCCGTGCCCGCGGGGGTGTCTCTCGTCCGGGCCGACCGCGACCGCGAGGACGCTCTCGACGCCGTGGCTGCGGCACCGTGGGACGCGGTGATCGACGTCTCCTCGACCCCGCGGCACGTCCGCCGATCCGTCCGCGACCTGCGCTGCAGCGCCTACGTCCTCGTCTCGACCACGAGCGTCTACGCCGAGAACGCGGTTGTCGGCGCGGACGAGGACGCCGAGCTGCTCCCTCCCTCCGACGACCCCGCCTCGTACGGCGCCGCGAAGGCCGCCTGCGAGCAGACCGTGCTTGCCGGATCCGCGCCGTCCCTGATCGCGCGCGCCGGCCTGATCGGCGGCCCCGGCGACCCGACGAGCCGCTCCTCCTACTGGCCCTGGCGCTTCAGCGCGCGGTCCGGGCCCGTGCTGGTGCCGGATGCGCCCGAGCTGCCGACGTCCGTGGTCGACGTGCGGGACCTCGCCGCCTGGCTGGTGGCGTCCGCCGAGGCGCGGGTGGAGGGCGTGATGAACGTCTGCGGGACCCCCGTGCCGTTCGGCGAGCACCTCGCCGCGGCGCGGAGCGGATCGTCCGCCGAGCCGGTCGCCGTGCCGGAGGAGTGGCTGCTCGAGCGCGGCGTCGGCCAGTGGGCGGGCCCCGGCTCGCTCCCGCTGTGGATCGCGGACCCGGACTGGCGCGGCATGAACGCCCGCTCCACGGCACGGGCCGAAGCCGCGGGCTTCGAGCGCCGCGAGCTCGCCGAGACGCTGCGGGACGCGGCGGCCGCGCACGTGCCGGGACGCGGCGCCGGGCTGGGGGAGGAGCGGGAGCGGGAGCTGCTGGGGGAGTGGGGTGCGGGGCGGGATTGAGGAGACGGGCCGTCTGGGCTGAGTCGATCGGACAGGGGCGGCTGGGGGAGTGCGGACATGCTCGGGCGGCAGTCGTCCGCCCGAGCACGCGATCAGCGTGTGATCGGCGTCAGGAAACCCAGTACCCGCCGGATGCTCCGAGCACCACCTTCCCCTGCCGAACCGCATCGTCGATGGACTGAGCGACCAGACCGCGGATGTTGTCGGTCATGCGGAGGATTCCGAGAGTGGTCATCGTCGCCCTGACCAGGGCGTAGTGATCGATACCGGGAGTCGCGCGAACACACTGCGAGACGGCGTTCGCGGCCTCGAAGGGGTCGATGTGCTCGTACACCCGGTCGACTCCGAGGTAGACACCCGTCCGAGCCCCGTCGTAGTCGTCGGGCCCGAGACCCGCAGGCCAGAGGAATCCCGGATCCGCCAGGCGCCGGAAGTGCTCGGGGAAGCAGTCGACGATGCTGTCGACCCGGGCTGTGCTGACCTTGTTCAGCTCGAAGGCCCCGGCGATGAGCTTGGCCGCGCGCGTCTCGTGGAGGGGCCCCTCCGCCTCGACCACCTCGGACACCAGCTCGGCGATGGCGCGGCGGGACGACTCTGCGGGGAGGGCGTTCAGCACGTCCTTCGACCCGACCACGCGTTCCCGCCAGGCGGTGTACGTCGTGATGCCGCCCTGTCCGTTCGCCCCGGGCCGCTCCGGTGCTGCGGGTACGGAGACGGGCTCGGAGCGTGATCGGAAGGTCCCGGCGACGACGTGGAAGCTCCGTGCCAGTTCCGGTGCGTCGGCGACGAGATCGACGACCTCGGGTTGTGGCGGGGTCGGAGCCGAGGGCTCGGCCTCCGGCGGCTCGACCTCAGGTGTCGACGCCTGCTCGTCCCGCACCAGATCGTCCGCTCGCCGGACCGCGTCCCGCAGGCGCTCGATCACCGCGTCGCGATCGGCCAGCCATTCCGGCAGCCACACCCGCTCGACGGCGGGCCAGCCCATCGCGTTCTTGAGCACGGCGCCGGGGAGTCCGTCGCGGTCGCTGACGGTGCGACGACGGCGCCAGGAGGCTCCGTCCAGCAGCACGGCGACGAGAGGCCGGCCGGGCTGCTCCGCGGTCGCCAGCGCGATGTCGACGCGGAACTCCGACAGGCCCACGTCGATGCGAGCGGCGAGGCCCGCCTCGATGAGGGCCGCGGCGAGCTCGTCGCGGTGCGCGTCGGGGTGCGGGAGCCTGTCGAGGGCGTCGTTCACTCCACCGGAGCCCGCCTGCGCGAGCTGCAGATAGGCCTTCAGGTGCTTCACGCCGACGGACTGGGTGTCGTCCGCTCGCAGCTCGGCCGGGTCGAAGCTGCAGAAGAGGACGACCTGCCGGCGGGCGCGGGTGATGGCGACGTTCCAGCGCCGTTCGCCCCCGGCACGGGTGAGCGGACCGAACTGCAGAGGGACCACGCCCTTCTCGTTCGCGCTGAATGCGATCGAGAACAGGATCGTGTCCCGCTCGTCGCCCTGCACGTTCTCGAGGTTCTTCACGAACAGCCCGTCGGTGATGTCGAGCGACCGGGCGATGCGGGGGTCGGACGAGCTCCGGAGCAGGCCGTCGATCAGATCGCGCTGCTGCGCGTTGAACGTGATGATGCCGAGGGACGGGACGACGTCCGGCGACGCGTCGAAGCGGCGGTGGACCTCGGCGACGATCGCTTCGGCCTCCGCCGCGTTCGTGCGCAGAGCCTTGCCTCGACCGGTGCGGATGAAGGTGCCCGCCACGCGGACGAAGGAGATGCCGTAGCACTCCTGTCCGTCGCCGGTGTCATCGGCGTGCGGGGTCGGGAAGGACGAGAGCCGGCTGTCGTAGTAGCGGCTGTTGCTGAAGGCGATGAGCCGCTCGTCCTGGCTTCGGTAGTGCCAGGACAGCCAGCGCGACGGGACCCTCGCCTGCGACGCCTCGGACAGGATCGACTCCTCGTCCACGACGGTGTCCGCCGGAAGCGTCTCGTCCTCGACCGCGCCCGTCTCGGCGAAGCTCGTCGGCGGCATCTGCTTGCTGTCTCCGACGATGACGGCGCTGCGCGCCCGTCCGAGCGCACCCACGGCGTCGGCGACGCGGACCTGCGACGCCTCGTCGAAGACGACGATGTCGTAGAGGTCCGCGTCGACCGGCAGGAACCGGGCGACCGACTCGGGACTCATCAGGGTGCAGGGCGCGAGCCGGGTGATGAGCGGACCGAAGTCGTTCATCAGGCGGCGCACCTTGAAGCCGCGCGCTTTGTACTCGAGCTGGCGCTTGAGCCCGCCCATCATCGATGCGGGAAGCGAGCTCAGGTCCCGACGGGCGAGCACCTGCGACGGGATGATGCGCGGCAGCTCGTTCCGCACGGCGCTGGCGCTGGTCGTGTAACGGCCGAGGAGCCGCTCGTGCGCGGCGGTCTGGAACCCGCCGAGCTCCGTGCTGGCCAACCGCTCATCGACCGAGGAGGCGGCGAGACCCTTCTCGAAGGCCAGGAGCGCGTCGTCGACGTCTCCTCCGCCCTCGAGGTACTGCCGGCGGGCCATCGACATCCCCGCTTCCCGGAGCGGTTCGAGGCGCTCCAGGAAGGCCAGCCAGGTCTCGAGCGAGCGGACAGCACCTCGCCCGCTGCCGCGCTCGGTCGCGGACTGCCGCCAGGCCTCCACGACGGGTCTGCCGCCCGCCCAGTCGGACAGCTCCTCCGACGGTGCTCCGGCGACCTGCAGCAGGGAGCGGTGGGCGTCGATGAAGCGCTGCAGTGCCGCGCCCAGGACTGCGCGGTCGGGACGGGCGTAGACCGACCGGATCAGGTCGCGGTCGACCGCTCCGTTCGCCTCCTCGCCGACCACGACGAGCCGTCGCAGGGTGCGCAGCACGCCGATCTCGGCCGAGATCCGTCGGAGGGTCTCGCCGTCGAAGGCGTTCCACCGCTCGGGGGCGATCGGTGCGGGGACCTGCCGGACGAGCTCGCGGAGGTAGAGGGCGTGCTGACGAGCCAGGAGGACGCGGTCGATCAGGGCGACGAGGCCGTCGAGAGGAACGCTCTCCGGTCCGGAGCGGAGGTACGGAGCGAGGCGGTCGCGGACCGATCGGCGCAGCTTCTTGCGCGCGAGCAGCCCGGCTCCGTCCGCGGCGACCGCCGCCGCGCGGATGTCGTCCAGGTCCGCGTCGATCACCCTCTCGTGGATGACGTCGAGCACGTCGAAGCGGAGCGGGGCGAGGCGCCGCAGCTCCTCCTGCGCGTGGGCGAGGTGCGCGTCCCATCCCTGCTCGATGAACAGGTCGAGCGTGGCGAGCGGCCGTTCGTCCGCCTCCGAGGCGCGGATCGCCGGCTCGAGCAGTGCCGGGTCGGACGCCGCCGCCAGCGCCGGTGCCGGGAAGTCGAGGCGATCGAGCTCGAGGAGCACTGCGTCCAGTTCGTCGGCCGCGTCGGCGACCTCCCCGGCGAGGCCGGGGGCGAGGCGGGAGGGGGAGACGAAGGACCACGGGTGCCCAGGCCGGGGCCGGGCCGCGTGGAAGTCGTCCGGGAGCAGCCGCAGCGCCCGCCGGATCGCGTCGAACTGCTCGAGCGTGCCGTTCTCGACGAACCGGCGCGGCACGTCGAGAGCCTGGATGTGCTGCTCGGCGAGGACCTCCCGCTGGTGCGCTTCGTAGAGGGAGTATCCGGCGCCGTTCTCCTCGTGCACGTGGTCGGCGTAGCGGCGCAGCTGGCGCGTCGTCGACTCGACCGTGTCCTGCTGGTTCGCGAAGCCGTGCGAGTCGGGCTGCACCGAGAAGTCGAGCGCGGCGCGGATCTGCGCCCGGGCCTCGGCCGGACGGGCGCCCTTGTCGTGGAGGTCGAGGCAGAAGGGGCCGAGCCCGACCTCCTCCAGGCGCCGCTTCACGACATCGAGTGCCGCCCGCTTCTCGGCGACGAAGAGGACGCGCTTGCCCTCGGCGAGCGACCTCGCGAGCAGATTGGTGATGGTCTGCGACTTGCCCGTCCCGGGAGGGCCCTCGAGGACGAACGTCTTCCCGGCCACTGCGGCCGCGACGGCTTCGAGCTGCGAGGCGTCGGCAGGAACCGGCACCTGGGCGGAGAGCTCGTCGAGATCGAGGTCGAGCTCCTCGCCCGCCGGGTCCTCGAACGCCTCGAGCGGCGTGTTGATCAGATGGGAGACGAGGGGATTGCGAGCCAGGACCTCCCACTGCTCGTCGAGGTCACGCCACAGCCGGAACTTGGCGAACTGCAGCACCGCGAGGTCGACCGTCTCCTCGACGCGGAAGGGAAGGCCGCGCTCGGTCAGGGTCGCTCGCACGGAGTCGAAGACGGCGCGCAGGTCGATGCCCGACTCGTCCTCGGCCGGCGCGGCGAGGCCGGGCAGGTCGAGTCCGACGCTGACCTTGAGCTTCTCCACCAGGCAGAAGTTGGGAGTCGACGAGCCGGACTCGTCGAGCGTGATCGTGAAGACGGAGCCGCGGGCCGTCTCCTTGATCGTGACCGGCACGAGGACCATCGGCGACCTGAGCTCCCGGTCGTCGAGCGTCCAGTGCAGAGTCCCGAACGCGAGGTAGAGGTTGTTCGCGCCGGTCTCCTCGACGATCGTCTTCGCCGACGCGGCGAACTTGCGGAGCTTGTCGGTGTAGGCGGCGGCGGTGACGTCAGCGAAGACCCTCTTCTTCGTGACGAGCATGTCGTGGCGCAGTCCTGACGGCAGGTCCCTTCCGAACCGGATGCCGCGCTCGCGCTCGATCTCGGGGATGTCGTCCGAGGGCGCAAGGTGGATGGACGTGCCCTGATTGACGATGTCCTCGAAGAGAGCGGCGTCCGAGTCGGAGACGGCCAGCGAGAAGCCCGCACGATCGGTGTAGTTGATGAGCCGGTTCCGGAGACTCAGATCGAGGAGCGCGTTCTTCCAGGTCGCGACTCGGGCGGGCCCGGTCTCGACTTCTCGGCGCCGCCCTCGTCCTGTTCCGGTGAAATCGAGGACGAAGGAGGTGGCCCGGGGCGTGTACTCGTGCACCGTGTACTCGCCCTGAGCGCTCACCGCCCGGCTGGGAAGCGGGTAGAGCCCGCTGTTCCGCGCCTCTCGCACATCGACGACTCCGAGCAGGCTGCTGCTGCCGGCGACCAGGTGCGAGCGGGCAGCGGCATGCGCCCGCTGCATGCTCTGCGAATCGCCGGTCAGCATGGTCGTCTCGACGACACGGATCCTGTCCATGTCAGCGAGATTCAGGGCCGCGCTCGCATCGAGCGAACCGGCACTGCCGAGGGTCGAATCGACTCGCCAGTACCCGAGGAAGATGTGCCCGGGCAGGAGCCAGAGAGTGCTGTTGATGCCCGCCTGCTCGAGGGCTGCGGCGAGGGTCACGGTGAGATCGAGGCAGGTTCCGAGTCCTCCCTCGAGGACCTCGGCCGGTGTGCGCACCTTCTGCCCGTCCTCGCCCCAGCTCGCCGGAGGCTCGCTGTATGCGATGTCACGAGCCCGCATCGCGTCCCAGATGGATTCGACGATGGCGTCGACCCTCTCCTCGCTCTGACTCTGGTAGCCGTCGAGGTCGGATCGACCGGTCGCGTCGTCGAGTCTCTCCGAAGCCTCGTGAAGCACGGTCGCGACGACCGTCGCGTTCGGCTGGACGAAGGAGGAGAGCAGCTCCAGCCCCAGCTGGAGCGGCCGCGCCTTCCACTCGCTCGCAGCGAGGATCGTCACGGCGACCGAGGTCTCCGCCACGCTGTCTCCGTCCTCGGTTCTGAGGACGGCGCGGATGACACCCGGCCGGCGCTGCTCGACGGCGAGCATCCGGGCCGGATCGAGGGAGAGCGCCACGTTCTCGAGCGACTTGTCCTGGCCGGGGGCGAGGTCGAGTCGCAGAGTCCGGGGGCCGCCGAGCGAGCCGTTCGCGTCGCGGACTTCGAGGTCCAGGGACGCTCCCCGCAGCTCTTCTCCGCGATTGCGCACGGTGATCCGAGTGACGGGCTGGATCCGGGCGTTGGCCATCGCGTAGGAGAGCTCGTCGTGGGCCTCGATCTCCATCGTCACGGGATCGTCGTCATCGATGGCCGGGAGGTCTGCATTCGAGTCGTCCCGCAGGGTCGGCGCATCGGCGTAGCGGGCTGATCCGCGAGGCCGACGGAGGACTGGTTCGGGCTCGTGCTCGGCGTCGGGCGAGGCGGGATCGCCGGGGACCGCGACAGGCGAAACGGCGTCGGACGGTAGGAGGTCGGGGGAACTGGCCGCGCCGGATCGTCCGGGTGGCTGTTCCCCCGCGTCCTGAAGGACCACCTCCTCCCGTGTCGACGAGGGAGCAGTCGGACGCGCATCCGACGGCTCTGAGAGGAAGGCGCGCCGCATCTCGCCGAGCTCCTCTGCCAAGTGGTCCATGGCGACTTCCTGCAGCAGGGTCTGAGCGGTCTCGATCGCACGGTTCGTGCGGGCACGGTCGAAGGGCTCGTTGTGCGCCCAGAGGTTGCGAACCCGCTTGAGGTCGCGGAGGCAGTCCTCGGCTGTACGGCTGATGGCGTGCTCGAAGGGCTTCCCCAGCGGATCGATCCGCTCCGTGAGAACCGAGACGAGGAGGGGGAGATCCCGGGCGCCGTAGTGCAGGCGCTGCTTCCCCAGCTCCCGATCCCGCCGCTCCAGGACGACCGTCCAGTCCTCGTCGGGCCCGATGTGCTTCTTGAGCACACTGTTCACCGTCGGCAGCAGACCGTCGACGACGGTGGCGAGCGCACGCTCGACCAGCTGGCGGTACTCGAGATCGTTCATGCGACGGGTTCCCCTTCGGCCCGAGACACGGTGTGCCACGAGATTTCTCGATCCTATTGACGGCCCCCGACAACGGCGATTCCGGGGAGTCGGAATCAGCAGCCCAAGCCGTCAGTTCGTTCCCGCTGTGTCGAGATGTCCTGAGATGCGCCCGACGAGTACGACGCCGTGTGCTCCGAAAGCGTCGTCGAAATAGAGGCGTGGCGCCGTCCCCCGATGAGTGGCGAGCGGCACGTGGGCGAACATCTCGACCATGCCGTCCAATGCGATGCTCTCCGGGGCCCTGACCTGCCGCTGTCGGCGCATGCGCGGATCGTTCCGGACCGTCTCGCTCTCCTGCCAGGCCACCCGCGGGAACCGGTTGAAGCGGCCACCCGGCGTCCTCTCGATGTAAGCACGGAGCGAGTCGTCGAAGTCCCCCTCACGGCGGCATGCGACATAGGCAGAAGCTGTGGCGAGTGCGTCCCAGGCCTTCTTGACCGCCGCGACCCCGAGAGCGCTCTGCGCATCGAGCTCCCGCGTCTCGTCGCGGTCGCCGAGGAAGAGCAGCCCGTCGAGGCTCTGCATCCGGTCCAGCAGCTCTGCGAACGTCGCCGGATACTCGATCTCCGGTGCCGATCCGGCCTCTGCGATCGCCGCTGCGGCGTCCTTCGGGTACACGCTGAAGAGCCGTCGACTCAGCCGGGACTCGCGGTCCCTGGTCTCGATCAGCCGGTCGTAGAGATCGTCGTTCTGCTACACCAGTTCGTCGCGCTCCGCGCGGGCGAAGTCGAGTGCGTCACCCAATTCCAGCTGTCGGTGTGCCGCCTCTTCCGCCTGCTGCTGCGCCCTGCTGTACTGCTCGAAGAGGTCCTCGACGAAAGCGCGATCGAACTCGCCGGTCGCCGTCGCGATTGTCGCCTCCGCGAATCGGCGCTCCAGTTCCTGGTACGGGGTCGTCCGAGAGGCTCGGAGCAGCTCGTAGTCCGCCTCCCGCAGAACGCGAGGAAGGGGCGTCCGAGCGATAGCGGCGATCTGCGCGTTGCGGATCACCCGGTTGAGCCGGCGCCGGTCCGAGTCCGCCAGCGATCGCGCTTGAAGGATCCGGTGACGGAACCCGTCCGCGGGGCTGCCCGGCTCCGCGCCCGGAAGGAAGGTGCGCATGGCACCCGCCGGCACTCGATGGAAGCGGCCCAGCTGAGCGCTCAGTTCGTCGGCGACGGCCGCGGCGACCACGTAGCCGACGGCGAGACCCTGCGTCCCTCGAATGATCCGGCTCAGATCGTCGCTCCAGCGGTCGACGGGAACACCCTCCGGAGGCACGCTCACGTAGACCGCCCCGATCCGGGAGCCGTCACGGATGATGTCCGTCAGCTGTTCGACGTGCGAGGAGGACGCGATCACCTGGAGATCCGCCCACGGCTCGGCCTGTCCGTCCATGAGCGGTACAGCGTCGATCAGACGCGAGACGAATCGCGGAGTCCCGGTCTGCTGGGGCTCGACGCGGGTCTCGCCTCGGGAATCGGTGAGTGTCAGAGGCGGCGGCTCGATGTCGACCCACACCCACGTGCGATTCATGGTCTCGACGATCGTCACATCGATGAGCGCGAGTCGGCTCGTCGTCGCGCCTGCGTACCAGCGTGGCGGCTCCCACGTCTCGCTGAGCCGCCAGCGCCGCGCCGCGATCCCCCGTCCTTCGACCGCCGACACCTCGACGGTCGAATCGTCGACGCGTGCAGAACCCTGCTTCGGAAGGTCCTCGAAGCCTTTCTCGGCGAACCACTCGGCGACGATCGCCTCGATCCGATCGCGGTGCTCGATTGACGTCTCGGTGGAGAGGATGGAGCGGTAGCCCACGGGCATAGCGGTGTCCTTCGGCGGTGAAGCGGTTGTGGGAGGACTCTAACGAGAAGGGAGTGAATACCGGCCGGAGAATTCTCGCGCTGCAGTGCACGACACATGTCGTCTGTATTCTCGGCACTGGCCATTCCCGTCCTCATCCGATGACGTGCTGGCGAGAAGCGGAGATGCTCGTGTCCACAGATCCCACCCTGCTCTTCCTGCACGGCGTCGGCGCCGGCGATCCGGACGACCACTGGAAGGGCACGCTCGACACAGCGCTCAGAGGTGTCGGCTACCCCGGTCTCGGATCGATGCATGTCGTCGCTCCCAAGTACGCCCATCTGCTCAACGGCGCGAGCGGCCGGACGGTTGTCCCCCCTGTGGCGGCCAAGCAGCCGACGAGGGACGCCGCGAAGAGGAACCGACGGGAGTTCGAGGAGCGGACGGCCGCGATGGAGATCCGTCTCGGTCGGCACGATCAGGGCGTCGGATGGCTGGGCGGCGAAGCAGCAGTTGCGGCGGCCGCCGTGTCACCGCCGTTCAAGCAGGCGCACAACTACCTCAACGACTCCAATGTCCGTGCGGCGGTCCTCGCTCTGATCCTGGCGGCCGTGCCCGCCTCGGGAAGCCTCGTGATCATCGGGCACAGCCTCGGCTCGGTCATCGCAGCGGACCTGATCCGCCGCTTGCCCGTTGCAGTGCGCGTCACGGGTCTTCTCACCATCGGCAGCCCGCTCGCGAACGGCGGCTTCGACGTCGACAAGCTGCGCGACACCCTCCAGGAACCTCCGGCGAATCTCGACTGGTGGGTCAACGTCTGGAACGCGTCGGACCCCGTGGCTGCCCACCGCGGCCTGTCGTCGGTCTTCGACTACCTCCTCGACTTCCGGATCCAGACGAGGCAGGTGCCGATCGACAAGCGTGCTCATTCCGCAGGGGAGTACCTGTCGACTCCGGTCGTCGCCGAGACCGTCGGCTTCGCGCTCTTCGGCTCGCGGTCGAAAGAAGTCGACACGATCGACAGCGGCGTCGACATCCCGCTGGACGGAGTCGAATCGGCCGGACTTCTCGCCCTGCGCTACGCGCACCTGGCCAAGGAGCGACTCGAAGGCGATGTCGCCGAGCGCTTCGAGGGTGCCCTGCGGTACGTCCAGGCGTTCTCGATCGAAGAGATCCGAGCGAGGAACCTTCGTGAGAACAGGCCGTTGCCTTCGCAGGTCGCTCGCCTGGTCGTCGACCTCACTGATGTCGCCGCTCCCGCCCCTGAGCCGGTTCCCGCCGCCTATGTCAGCAAGGAGGAGGCGGTGGCCTTGATGACCGTTCTCGCGTCGGAGAACGTCATCAAGCCCTTCGAGATCACTGTTCCTCGTGAGACCTGGCAGGCGGCCATGGGGGACCTGACCGCAGAGCTCGGCCTGACGAGCAAGTTCGGCGCGGACGTCTTCACCGCCACGAAGGAGGCACAGGCCGCTCTCAGCGGTTCGCGCGGTCGCAACTGGATCAAGTGGGGTGCCATCGGAGCGGGTGCCGCCGCTCTGGTCGTCGCCACAGGCGGCCTGGCGCTCGCCGCGGGAACCGGACTGGCCGGAGCGGCTGTCATCACCAGCGCCCTCGCGAGCTTCGGACCGGGCGGCATGATCGGCGGACTGCTGACCGCCGGATCGCTGGTCACCGCGGGCGGCGGGGGTATCGCGTTCGGTCTGGCCAGTCCTGGCACCAGCGCTGACGTGGTCGAGGCTGTGGTCGTGCAACGCCTGTCGGCTTCACTGCTGCGACAGAAGCAGGGTCTCGATCCGGATCCCGAAGTGTGGGCGATCCTGACCCGGACAGAGATCGAGATCCGTCGTCAGCACGAGCGCTTGGACGAGTTCTCCGACCCGGACGCGGCGACGCTCAAGGATCTGACGCGGAAGATCGAGATCGTCGAGCGGGCCCTGGCGCATCTGACGGCGAAGGGCCTGGAACCGGTCTCCACCACGTACGAGGTCGAAGTCTGACGCTGTTTCCGAAGACGGGGCGAGGACGGGGGGTGAGGAGACGTCCTCATCCGTCCGTCTACACGACGAACGCCGATTACGATCACGTGAGGCGCTACGCCGACGAACCAGCAGGGGTGCAGTTGAACGACGCGGTCATCGAGAGCAAGCTCAACGTCGCTCCCGGGTCAGTGGTGGTGGTCCGTGACGAGGAGTGGCTCGTCACCAAGGTCGAACAGGCGACGGACGGCGCGCTCGTCAGGGTGCAGGGGCTGTCCGAGCTCGTCCGCGACACGAACGCCAGCTTCTACGAGGGCCTCGACAAGATCGAGGTACTCGATCCCGCTCGCGCGATCGTCACCGCCGACCCCTCCTCCGGCTACCGGAAGGCGAAGCTGTGGGTCGAGGCGACCCTCCGCAAGACGCCGACACCGCTCACCAGCGATGACACGACGATCAGCACGAGCATGCTCGCCGACGCGCTGCCCTACCAGCAGACGGCCGTGAGGCAGGCGCTCGACCCGGCGAACCTGCGCCCGCGGATCCTTCTGGCCGATGCTGTCGGGCTGGGCAAGACGCTCGAGATCGGCATGATCCTCTCGGAGCTCGTCGCGCGCGGGCGTGGCGACCGCATCCTGATCGTCAGCCCGCGGCACGTTCTCGAGCAGATCCAGCACGAGATGTGGACCCGGTTCGCTCTGCCGTTCGTGCGGTTGGACTCGGTCGGGATCCAGCGGCTCCGGCAGAAGCTGCCGGCGACCCGGAACCCCTTCACCTATTACAAGCGCGCCATCATCTCCATCGACACGCTCAAGAGCGACAAGTACATCCAGCACCTCCGCAAGCAGCGCTGGGACGCGATCGTCATCGACGAGTCGCACAACCTGACGAACTCCGGAACGCAGAACAACCGGCTGGCCCACGTGCTTGCGCCCACGACGGATGCGCTCATCCTCGCCTCGGCCACCCCGCACAACGGCAAGCCTGAGTCGTTCGCCGAACTGGTTCGCCTGCTCGAGCCGAGCGCGGTCACTCCTAGTGGCGAGCTCATCGAGAGCGAGGTCTCCCGCCTCATCATTCGTCGGCACCGCAACAGCCCCGAGGTGGCACAGGCGGTCGGCAGCGACTGGGCGCAACGCAAGGAGCCGCAGCACCTCCTGATCACGGCCTCGCCCGAGGAGGACGCGGTCGCGACCGAGCTCGCCGACACGTGGATGCACCCCGAAGGGTCGAGCCCCTACTCGGGCAACAACTCGGCCCTGTTCCCGTGGACCCTCGCGAAGTCGTTCCTCTCCTCGCCGGCCGCGCTTCGGGAGAGCATCCGTGAGCGCACCCGCCGCCTCGGCGAGGCGTCGACGATCGAGCAACAGCGCGAGAAGCGAGCGCTCGAGCACCTCGGTCGGTTGACGCAGGAGATCGATCCCGACCGATCGGGCAAGTACCTGGCCCTCGTCGACTACCTCAAGAAGATCGGAGTCGGCAGGAACTCGCCCGAGCGCGCCGTCGTCTTCGCCGAGCGCGTCGCGACGCTCAAGTGGTTGAAGGAGGCGCTTCCCGCGGCCCTGAAGCTGAAGCCAGAGAACGTGCAGATCCTGCACGGCGGCCTGACCGATGTCGAACAGCAGGAGATCGTCGAGAGCTTCAAGCTCGAGGGGTCGCCGATTCGCGTGCTCATTACGGGCGACATCGCCTCAGAGGGCGTGAACCTGCACACCCAGTGCCACGAGCTGATCCACTTCGACATCCCGTGGAGCCTCATCCGCATCGAGCAGCGCAACGGCCGCATCGACCGATACGGGCAGAAGCACGCCCCGCAGATCACGACGCTGCTGCTCAACCCCGCGCACGAGCAGTTCCGCGGCGACGTGCGCGTCCTCACCCGCCTCCTCGAGCGGGAGAAGGCGGCGCACACCGCCCTCGGTGACACCGCGTCGCTGATGGGAAAGTACGACGTCGACGCCGAGGAGAAGGAGATCGTTCGCGTGCTCGCGGGCGAGCGCGACCTCGACACAGCCGTCCGCTCGGTCGAGGAGGTCCAGAAGGACGATTCACTCGCCGGCTTCTTCGCGCGGTTGCATGCGCCGCTCCGGACGGCCGCGGCCGTCACCGACTCCGCTGCGGAGACGCGGCTCTTCGCAAGCGATGCGCACTACCTCTCCGAGGCCCTCGAGGAGGCGTACCTCACGCCGGGCGCTGATCCGCACGCCGGTGGCGTCTCTTGGCGCCACCACGAGAACCAGAGCATCGTGGAGTTCGCGCCGCCCGCCGACCTGCAGCAGCGCCTCGACGTCCTCCCGCAGAGCTACCTCGGGCAGCGACGCGTAAAGGAGAGTCTCAAGCTCGCGACCTCGACGCAGCGCGGAAAGACCGTGCTCGCAGCGGCGCTCAGCGACCGACTCGGCTCGCAGTGGCCCGAAGCGCACTACCTCGGCCCCTTGCACCCCGTCCTCGACTGGGCGAGCGACCGGGCGCTCGCCTCTCTCGGCCGCAACCAGGTCTTCGCGATCCGCGGACCGGTGGACGAGCCGACCGTTGCACTGATCGGCACGCTTACGAACAAGCGCGGGCAGATCGTCGCGTCGACGATGATGACCGCGGCGTTCGTCGGATACCCCGAGTCGCTGTTCCCGGCCGTACAGACCTTCCCGACTGCGGGAGCGCTGTTCGATGCCCTCGGCATCGCCGGCTCGTCGATCAACCCAGGAGCCGTCTCGGGCGTCGATGACCTCCAGCGACTGATCTCACCGGCTGTGAAGCAGGCGACCGGAGCGCTCGAGAACGTCGTCGCCGCCGCCAGGCAGTCCACCGTCGACCGGGTCGCGGCCTGGTCGGACCGGGTGAGCGCCTGGGAGCAGGAGGCCAACGCTCTCATCCAGCGCGAGGGCCTCAAGCAGCGCCGCATCACCGTCGAGGCCGAACGCTCCCTCGCGGAGTCGATGGCACCCAACCGCTCGCTCGTCCGGCCGCTGCTCGTGGTGGTTCCCGACGACTGGGCCGAGACCTCCGAAGGGGAGGACGCATAGTGGCTTCGAGCGACGCGATCGTCATCGGCGAGGGCTGGATCAGCGAGCACTACTTCGGGACCGACGCGAAGTCGCAGTCGTTCACGGCCCGGGTGCTCGATCGGCGGAAGCAGTGGGACGAGGCGAAGACGGCGGGCACGCCCACCGTGCGGTCGCGGTTCACGGAGGCGCGGGCCGCGCTCGAGGCGGAACTCGCCGCGCTCTCCTCCGAGGCCGTCGATCCCGAGCGGGTGTCGGAGCTGTACGAGCGCCTCGTGCGGCTCCTCGGATACCGGACCGGAGGCGCGACCCTCACGCGCACCGGTCCGCTGCTGCAGGTGACCACGCCCGGGATCGCGTCGGCCGCGCGCCTTGTCCTGGTCGAGGCCAAGCCTGTCGAGAACGTCGAGGAGCTGCTCGAAAAGGGTCCGGCCGGTCAGGACGTAAAGACACTGCTCGTGCCGTACGAGCTCGAGGACGGCACCTCCCTCACCTCCGTCTCGCGCACCCTGACCACGCTGATGGTCGAGGAGGGCGGACCGGCCTTCGCCCTCGTGCTCGCCGGTCGCTGGCTGCTGGTGGCCGAGCGCGACCGTTGGCCCGAGGGCCGCTACCTCGCCGTCAACCTGCAGCTCGTCGCCGAGCGCAACGACGACAAGCGCGCGGGCGAGATCGATCGCGCCCTCACCATCGTCGATGCGCAATCGCTGCTGCCGGATGCCGATACCGGCGAGATCTGGTGGTCCGCGTCGCTCGAGGAGTCGGTGCGGCACACCGTCGGCGTCTCGCAGGACCTCCGCGACGGAGTCCGCCTCTCGATCGAGCTCATCGCGAACGAGGTCGTGCGCCGCCGTGCTGACGCCGGGCTCGACCCGCTGCCGAAGGAGGAGGCCCAGCCTCTCGCGGTGCAGTCGCTGCGGTTCCTCTACCGGATCCTCTTCCTCCTCTACGCCGAGGCCTCGCCCGAGCTGGGCGTGCTGCCTGTCGGAGCGAGCGAGTACGAGCAGGGCTACAGTCTCGACCGGCTCCGCGACCTCACGCTGGTCGAGCTCGCGAGCCCTCAGGCTCGATCGGGACGGCACCTCTACGAGTCGCTCGGCAAGCTCTTCGAGATGGTCGACCAGGGCCACACACCGCCCGATCACAAGTCGGGTGAGTCGGACGCGTACGGCGTCCTCGACGACGGGCTGACCTTCCACTCGCTCCGCGCCGACCTCTTCAAGCGGGAGGCGACCGCCCACATCGACGACGTCGGCCTCGGCAACGAGGCACTGCAGAACGTGCTGCGCCACCTGCTTCTGAGCAAGGAGTCGCGCGGTCGCGATCGCGGCTTCATCTCGTACGCCGAGCTCGGCATCAATCAGCTCGGCGCCGTGTACGAGGGGCTGATGTCGTACACCGGCTTCTTCGCCGAGGAGGACCTCTTCGAGGTCGCGAAGAACGGGGACGGGAGCAAAGGTTCGTGGGTCGTCCCGACGACGCGGGCCGACGGCATCAGTCCGAGCGACTTCGTGACGGTCGAGGACCCGGCGACGCTCGAGAAGCTTCCGGTCGTGCACGAGCGCGGCTCCTTCGTCTACCGACTCGCCGGCCGCGAGCGCCAGCAGTCAGCGTCGTACTACACGCCCGAGGTTCTGACGAAGTTCGTGGTGTCGCAGGCGCTCGAGGAGCTACTCGACCAGGACGGCACCACCACGCCGGCGGCCGACATCCTCGAGCTGACCGTCTGCGAGCCGGCGCTGGGCTCGGGCGCGTTCGCCATCGAGGCGGTCCGGCAGCTGGCAGAGCAGTACCTGACGCGGCGGCAGAAGGAGCTCGACACCCGGATCGACCCCGACGACTACCAGCGCACGCTGCAGCAGGTGAAGGCGTACATCGCTCTGCACCAGGTCTACGGAGTAGACCTCAACTCGACCGCCGTCGAGCTTGCCGAGATCTCGCTGTGGCTCGACACCATGGTCGAGGGGCTCTCGGCCCCGTGGTTCGGGCTGCACCTCAAACGCGGTAACTCGCTGATCGGCGCGCGGCGAGCCGTTTTCACCCGCGCGCAGGTCGAGCAGAAGGCGCACCTCTCGGCGACGCCGACCGACGTCCCGGTCTCGGAGCTCGTCGAGAATCTCGCCGCCGAGCGGGTCGCGGGCGCGACCGCCGGCAGGATCCACCACTTCCTGCTGCCCCACGAGGGCTGGGGTTCGGCCGCCGAGGCGAAGGAGGCGAAGGAGCTCGCCCCCGAGGCGCTCGCGAAGCTCAAGGAGTGGCGCAAGAGCATCCGGGCGAAGCCGACCAAGAAGCAGCTCGACGACCTCGTCAATCTCGGTTACCGGGTCGAGGTGCTCTGGCAGCTTGCGCTGCGCCGCATGCAGATCGCCGAGCAGCAGATCCGCCGTGACATCTCGGTCTGGGGCGCGGAGGGGCTGCCCGTCGGCGGCGAGGTGTCGCGCGAGCAGATCGAGGCGTCGCTCGCCGACGAGAACGGTGCCTACCAGCGGCTCCGTCTCGTCATGGACGCCTGGACGGCGATGTGGTTCTGGCCGCTCACCGACCACGGCGTTGAGGGTGCGACACCGCCGACGCTCGATCAGTGGATCGACGCCTGCCAAAAGATCCTTGGAATGCACTCGGAGCTGAAGGCGTCGGCGCGTGCGCAGGGGCAGGTCGGGCTGGCCCGGGCGGCGGACTGGGGTGAGCTCGGGACCATCGAAGAGAACGAGCTCGGGTTCGCGAGTACCTGGTCGATCGCTGATGTCGAGAGCGAGCACCGTTGGGTGGTCGTTGCAAGAGTGGTCTCTGGAAGACAGGGATTCTTCCACTGGGGCCTCGACTTCAGCGCGACCTTCGCTCGCGGCGGTTTCGATCTGCAGGTCGGGAACCCCCCGTGGGTCAGGCCGCGATCGGATGTCGATGCGCTGCTCGCGGAGGGTGACCCCTGGTGGCAACTCGCCAACAAGCCGAGCCAGGCGGCTATTCTCGGCCGACGTGAGGAAACAATTCGCATTCCTGGTATTAAGGATCTTCTGCTCGACGGAATCACCGAGGTGGCGGACATTTCGGCCTTCGTGGGCGCGCCGTCGAACTATCCTTTCCTGGCTGGTCTTCAGCCAGATCTGTACCGATGTTTCATGGACCAGGCTTGGAGACACGGTTCGGCTCGAGGTATTTCCGCTTTAGTTCATCCCGAAACGCACTTCACGGATGAAAAGGCTGGTGTGCTGCGCGGTGAAACGTACACTCGCCTCCGTCGGCACTGGCAATTCATCAACGAACTACAGCTCTATCCCGAAATTCACCATCTCGTCTCTTACGGCGTGCATGTCTACGCCACTTTTCCCTCCGCAATCGACTTCAAGATGGCGACTTCGCTCTATCATCCCGAGACGGTTGAGCGCTCCTTTGCGCATCGAGGTGCTGGTGACGAACCGGGACTAAAGGACCTCGAAGGGAAGTGGGACGTACGCCCGCATCGGAATCGAATCACCCGGGTGGATGAGGGGGTCCTTCAGACATGGCACGCCGTGCTTGAGGATGAGTCGGTGCCGGTGAGGCAGTCGCGGATGGTCTACGCGGTGAACCGCGCGACCGCCGCTGTCCTTGACAAGCTGTCGGCCGCGCCGCGCATCAGTGAACTCGGGCTCGAGTTCTCCGCAGGCTGGCACGAGAAGAACGATCGGACAAAGGGTTTTTTCGAGAGCCGATGGGGTGCTCCGGACTCCTGGGACGACGTCATCCTGCAGGGGCCGCACCTCTTCGTCTCGACTCCGATGTACAAGTCGCCCAACCCGACCATGCTCCACAATCAAGACTGGTCGGCAACCGACTTCGAGACGCTCAAAAAAGATGAAGTACCAGTCACCTCCTATAAGCCAGCGGGCGACCGGCTGGCATACGATGCTAGTTACACTCGGTGGGGTAAGCTCGGCGACCATGCGAGGGCGCACTACCGTTTTGCGTGGCGAAATATGGCTGCGAACACCGGCGAGCGCACATTGATAGGCGCCGTGATTCCGCCTGGCGTGGCGCACATCAACGGCGTCACATCTATGGGATTCTCGGGCGCCGACGATACCGGAGTGGCATTGATTGCCGGCTTCGCCTCATCCCTTCTAACTGATTTTGCCCTGCGGGTCGCTCCCAAATCGACCATCACGGCGCGCACGGCTTCTCGATTGCCGATCAATGCGGCGAGCGTCTTGAGCGACGATATTGCTTTGCGTGCGCTACGGCTCAACGCGGTCACCTCGCGATATGCGGAACTGTGGAAATCCTCCTGGAAGGAGAGTTTCAGGCAGCTGTCATGGGCGACCGGTAGCGAAGCATCTGTGGCGCTCGGAAATGTATCGGGCGTCTGGGATGTCACGACTCCGCTCCGTGTCGCGATTGACCGGCGGGTGGCTCAGGTTGAGATAGATGCTTTGGTCGCCCTCGCATTCGGCGTGTCGGCTGGAGAGCTATGCACCATTTATCGCACCCAGTTTCCGGTTCTCCATGGCTACGACAAGCGCGAGTACCTCTACGACGCGAACGGGCGCCTCGTCCCGATGTCTGTCCAGCAGGTCTGGCGCAAGAAGGGCGACGCGATCTCCGAGACCGAGCGCACCGCCACCAACGCGTCGGGCAACACCTACACGTATGAGCTCCCGTTCGTAAATCTCGACCGGGAGGCCGACATGCGGCAGGCGTACGCACACTTCGAGAAGCTGCTGAAGGGGCGCTCGTGAGCGAGCTGCTCCCGACCGTTCAGGCGGAGGACATCCGCGAGGGTCTGGTCGACTACCTGACCACGACGTTCGCGCTCAGTGATCCGGACGCGGCGGGGCGACTCGATGAGTTCCTCAACGACCCGTCGAGCGGGCTGTTCCGCGGTCCCTACCTCCGCCTCCGCCTCCCGTTCCGCGAGGCGGAGGCGGGCTGGCAGCGCTCGATCGGCGAGTGGGCCCACGACTTCACTCCGTACGGGCACCAGGCACGCGCATACGAGCGGCTCACCTCGATCGATCTCGGCCCGGACAAGCCCCGTCCGCGGCCGACCCTCGTCACGACCGGCACGGGATCGGGGAAGACGGAGGCGTTCCTCTACCCGATCGTCGACCACGTGCTCCGCGCGAAGCGCGCGGGTCAGACGGGGACGAAGGCGCTCATCCTCTACCCCATGAACGCGCTGGCGAACGATCAGGCGCAGCGTCTGACGCGGCTCCTCACCGAGAACGCCGCTCTGTCAGGCATCACAGCCGCGCTCTACACGGGCGAGCAGGGCCCGGAGCGTTCGTCCGTCTCGCCGGCCGGTCTGATCACCGATCGCCACACGATCAGGCAGTCCGCGCCCGACATCCTGCTCACGAACTACAAGATGCTCGATCAGCTGCTGCTCCGCTCCGAAGATGCTGGCATCTGGGAGCAGAGTGCCGAGAGCCTGCAGTACCTCGTGCTCGACGAGTTCCACACCTACGACGGCGCCCAGGGCACCGATGTCGCGATGCTGCTGCGCCGCCTCGGGCTGCGCCTCAAGAGCTACTGGAACGACTCCTCCGCGGTGACCGACGACGACCGGCAGCGACCGCTCGGTCGCATCACCCCGATCGCGACTTCGGCGACGCTCGGCGACAAGGGCGACCCGGCCGCGATGATCGCCTTTGCTCACACGGTCTTCGGTGAACGGTTCGACGCCGCGGCGGTGGTCACGGAGTCGAGGCTCTCGATCGAGGAATGGACCGCCGGAGCCCGCGAGAGGCTCGGAGGCGACCCCACCGGTCTCCGTCAGGATGTCGATGACGAGGTCGTCGCCGCGGTGAAGGAGGCTGTGGCGGAGCTGCCCGATGAGGCCGATTCGCGGGAACGCGCCCTCACCGTCCTCGGCCGCCTGTGGCAGCTCGACGGCGATCGCCTGGCCGCGGCCGATTCCGCGCTCCTGCTGGACCTGGCGCGGGCGCATCCGTTCGTGCAGCGGCTGCTTGCGGCGACAGCAGAAGCGACGGGTCTCCGCGAACTCGCCCTCGCCCTGTTCGAAAGCGCGGCGCCGAGCGAGGCCGAGATCAGTGACCGCTCCGCGTTCGTCGGCCATGTCGCCTCCGCGCTGAGTCACGTGCGTGCCACCGCCGGACGCTCGGCCCTCAGCGTCGACCTGCATCTCTGGGTCCGCGAACTGACGCGCATCGACCGCATTGCGACCGGTGCCCCCTCCTACCTGTGGGGTGACGACGGCGAGCTGGAGCTCTCGGAGACGACGGACGCCTTCGACCCCAGCGGAGCCGACGCGTTCCCCGCGCTCTACTGCCGACACTGCGGTCGTTCCGGCTGGGGCGTCTCGCTCGCGCCCGTCGGTACCGATCTCGACAGCAACGACGACGCGATCCGGAAGAAGAAGGCGGCGAAGGAGGGGCGCTTCCGTGCCCTGATGTACGCGCCGCTCGAGGCCGACACGGCCTGGGGGAACGAGGGCTTCGAGACCGCCCTCCGCGACGGGCTTCGGTTCTTCGCCGTCCGACAGCGGCGAATCCTCGACAGCGTGCCGAGCGACGACGACGAGGAGCTGCTGGCCGGGTCGATGCTCCCGGTCCTCACCCTCGTCGGAGACGACGCCGACACCGACTCGATGGACGACCTGTGCCCGGCCTGCCTCCAGGCCGACGGCATCCGCTTCCTGGGCAGTGCGATCGCGACGCTCCTCTCGGTGACACTGTCGACGATGTTCGGCGCCGAGGGCCTGAACCCCGCCGAGAAGAAGGCGCTCGTCTTCACCGACAGCGTGCAGGACGCGGCACACCGCGCCGGTTTCATCCAGAGCCGCTCGCACACCCTCACGCTGCGCTCGGTGCTGAGGGATGCGGTCGGCGACGACCCGATCACTCTCGCCGACCTGGCCGACGAGGTGATCGCTCGCGCAGGTGACGACTCCTTCAAGCGCTACCGGATCCTGCCTCCCGAGCTCGCCGATCGCGACGAGTTCCCCCGCTTCTGGGACTCGGCCACGCTGCGCTCCGTGCCGGCGCCCGTCCGCAACAGAGTGAAGCGCCGCCTACAGTTCGACGCGGCGCTCGAGTTCGGGCTGCAGTCGCGCCTCGGCCGCACTCTCGAGCTCACGGGGAGCGTCGTCGCGGAGGTCTACGCCGGGACCGCGGAGCGGCTGTCGACCCTGGCACGGCCGCTGATCGAGGGTTTCGAGCGGAGCGTGACGCTCGACGGCGAAGCCGCGCCGGAGGTACCGGACGCGGTTCTCACGATGTGGGTCCGCGGCGTTCTCGAGCGGATGCGCGAGCGCGGAGCCATCGCGCACGACTGGCTCACTCCCTACATCAACGACGACGGCAACCGCTGGCTGATCTGGGGCGGCCGCAACCGTGGGCAGGGCGCACCCGCTTTCCCGCCCGGTCGCCCTGCTCCGGCGTTCCCCCGCGTCGGCGGGTCGAAGGCCCGCACGGCCCGCTCCGACAACCTCGACAGCGTCGGATCGGCCCAGAGCTGGTACGCGGTGTGGACGAAGAAAGTGCTCGGCGTCTCGGCCCACGACGGCGGGACGCTCGCCGTGCGGCTGCTCGAGCAGCTTTCGACTAGTGGCACGATCACCGTGACGATCAGTGCGTCCGCCGCCCGGATCTACGCGCTGCAGCCGAGTGCGATCATCCTCGCGCCGACCAGAGACGATGATCTTGAGGCCCGCCGTCATACCCTCGAGTGCGACGTCTGCCGCACCGTCGTGCCGGGGTCCGTCGCCGTCATCGATCAGCTCGAGGGCGCACCCTGCACCGTGGTCCGGTGCGCCGGCCGCCTCCGCCGTCAGCCGAGGGGCGAGAACTACTACCGGAAGCTCTACCGCTCGACGGACATGCGCCGGATCGTGTCGCGGGAGCACACGAGCCTGCTCACGGCCGAGGACCGCCTCGCCTACGAAGACGGCTTCAAGCGGGGCGACCAGGAGCCCCAGTCGCCGAACGTGCTCGTCGCGACGCCGACGCTCGAGATGGGCATCGACATCGGTGACCTCTCGACCGTGATGCTCGCCTCGCTGCCGCGGAGCGTAGCCTCCTACCTGCAGCGGGTCGGACGCGCGGGCCGGCTCACGGGCAACGCCCTCAACCTCGCCTTCGTCACCGGTCGTGGTGAGAACCTGCCCCGCCTCGGCGACCCGCTGTCGATCATCAATGGAGCAGTCCGCCCGCCTGCCACCTACCTCAGCGCCGACGAGATCCTCCGCAGGCAGTACCTCGCACACCTCGTCGACGGTTTCGCCCGCACGGCGAAGCGCTCGCACCCTCGGACGGCGCAGGGCGCGATCGGACAGGCCGGGCCCGACACGTTCCTCGGGGACCTCATCGTCGAGGCGGAGACGAACAGCGAGGAGCACCTCGCCCGCTTCCTGGGTACCTTCGACACGCTGTCCTCGGCAGCTGTCGAAAGCCTCCGCGAATGGGCGACGCGGGTGGACGGACCCGGGTCGAGCGCACTCGCCCGACACCTCTACGAGGCCTCCGCCCGGTGGGCGCGCATGGTCGAGACCCTCTCGCACCGGCGCGCGCAGATCGAGCAGAGCATCCCCGAGCTGCAGCAGCGGGCCGAGTCGCCCGCCGCGATCGATGACGACAAGCGCGCCTACCGCTCGGCCACCGCGGCGCTCCGCATGACGAAGGGACAGCTCTCGACCCTCAGGGGAGAGCACTGGATCGCGGTGCTCGAGGAGTACGGGATCCTGCCGAACTACACCCTGCTCGACGACTCCGTCACGCTCGACGTCGCCCTGAGCTGGATCGACCCCGACACCGAGCAGTACCAGACCGACGCGGTGTCGTACCAGCGCGGGTCGGCGAACGCCCTGCGCGAGCTGGCGCCTGGAGCGACCTTCTATGCGCACGGACTTGAGGTGCTCGTCGATGCCGTCGACCTCGGTACCGACGGCGCGGCGATCAGCACGTGGGCCTTCTGCGCGGCGTGCGGATTCGCGAAGGCCGTCGGAACAGCGCCGACCACCGGCTCGTGCCCGCGGTGCGGGAGTGGCGCGATCGCCGACACCCGCCAGCGCTTCGAGGTCGTGGAGCTGGAGCGGGTCTCGGCCGAGATCCGCCGCGACGAGTCGCAGATCAGCGACAGCCGCGACGACCGCAAGCGCGTCGCCTTCACGACCTTCGTCGCGGCCGACATCGACCCGTCCGACGTCGTGAGGCAGTGGTTCGTCGAGGGATCGGGCTTCGGCGTGAAGTACCTCCGCACCGTCGACATCCGCTGGCTCAATGTGGGCAAGGCGGGCGTCTTCGCCCCGCCGGCCACGATTGCGGGTCGGGACGAGCAGGCTCCGATGTTCCGCGTCTGCGGCCGCTGCGGCAAGCTCGACCTCTCGTCGCGCTCGAACCGACCGGAGGAGCATCGCGCCTGGTGCCCCCTGCGCAAATCCCACGAGGAGGATCCGCGCACCATCGCGCTCTCGCGCACGCTCACCACGCAGGGCATCGTCCTGCGCCTCCCCGCCTCGATGACGATCGGCGACCGCTTCGCCGTGCCGAGCCTCTCGGCCGCGGTGCTGCTCGGGCTGCGGGAGCAGATCGGTGGGGCGCCCGACCACATCCAGGTCGAGGCGATCGTCGACCCCACGCTCAGCGACGGCGGTGACAACGACGAGGCCCTGCTGCTGCACGACGTCGTCCCCGGCGGTACCGGCTATCTCGCCGAACTGGCCGATCCGGACGTGGTCTGGGATCTGCTTCGTCGTGCCTACGAGGTCGTGCGTGACTGCCCGTGCAAGCAGGAGCACCGGCGACTCGCCTGTCACCTGTGCCTGCTGCCGTTCACCCCTCCGGGGAGGACGGAGAGCGTGGCGCGCGGTTCGGCCGAGCGTCTCCTCCACGAGCTGCTGACAGGGGGCGCGGAGGGCGAGCCCTCGGCAGAGCCCGGCTGGCTCCTCCGGGAGACACCTCCCGAGGTCGAGAACGCGGAGTCGCACCTGGAGCAGGAGTTCCGGGTCGCCTTCGCGAAGCGGCTCACCGCGCTCGGCGCCGTCGTGAAGGAGGTGCCGGGCCCGAAGGGCAACAAGCTCGTGATCACCGGAGTGGGCGGTTCCGGGCAGTGGACGCTCTCGCCGCAGGAGTCGGTCGCCAACAGCAAGCCCGACTTCACGTTGTCGTCACACCAGTCGAACATTCAGGTGCAGATCTTCACGGACGGTCGGGCCTTCCACGCCAGCAAGGCGCACAACCGTGTCGGCGACGACGCGTTCAAGAGGTCGGTGCTCCGCGACTCGGGCCACGTCGTGCTCGGCATCACCTGGGCCGATTTGCAGGACGGCGCACCAGCGGTGCCTCCGATGTGGTTCTCGGAGCCTCTGGCGCTCGACCTGATGGAGACGTTCGGCTACAACAGGGACTCCGTGACGACTCTGGCCGGTGGGCCGATCGACTTCCTCGTCTCGTGGATGGCGACGCCGGATCCGATCCGGTGGACCGCGGTGGCGAATGCGGTCCCAGCGATCCTCTCGGGTGCGGTGGACGCTGTGACGACGTTCTGGCTCGCTACGGAACGATCTCTCGCCGAGGTGGCGGCGCAGGTTTACTCGGACAACGAGCAGAGCAATACTGCCGGTGATCCGGCCTGGCTGTACCGCCGCGGGCCTCTCGTCGTCGTGAGTCGTGCCCGTCGGGGGGACATCAGCGCCACGGAGACCCTGGTCGTTCTCGATGACCGCGAGCAGGCCCTCGACGACACGCAGTTCGAAGCGGCCTGGCGGGAGTGGCTGAGCCTGTCGAATGCGCTGAACCTCCGCGACCGGACGACGACGATCACTGTCACGTCGGAGCTGCTGTCGGGTCCTGCGCTGCCGGTCCCGGTCGTCGAGCCGCTCGACCCGTCCCCTGTGCTCTCGGCCGAGTGGCAGCTCGTCATCGACGAGCTGAGGACCGAGCAGGAGTTGGCCTTCGCGCGGGCCCTGGCAGCCCTGGGCGTTGCCGCGCCCGCGCTCGGGCTGGAAGCGGGCGACGGCATCCCGATCGCGTTCGCCTGGACGGAGTCGTACGTCGCCGTCGACTTCGAGTGGGACGTCCGCGACCGGACCGACCTGGAGACCGAGGGGTGGACCGTCGTCGCGGCTCAGCCCGAGCTCGTCGCCGCCGCACTGACCGGACAGGGGAACTGATGCCGTACATCATGATGACGCCGAGCGTGAACAAGCTCGAACCGGCCGTCAAGAAGAAGGCGTTCGCCTTCCTCGAGAAGCTCGGCGAGAGCGATGCGACGCCGGGACTGCACATCGAGCCGCTGCACAACGTGGTTGACAGTCGCGTCCGCACCGGCCGGGTCGACATCGACTACCGCGCGGTGCTCTTCAAAGTGCAGGGCAGCGGAGACGACGCGCACTACGTGTTCATCGGCGTGTGGAAGCACGACGACGCCATCGCGGTCGCCAAGAAGACCCGACTGACGATCAATCCGGTGAACGGTGTCGCCGAGCTGATCCGCGAGTCGGAGCCGGAGCCGACTCCTGATCCGGTCACGCCGGTTCCCGATCCCATCGGCGTCGTCGAACCGGTCGCCACGGAACCGCTCCCGGTTCTTCAGGGCTACTCCCTCGATGATCTGGTGAACGTGCTCGGGATCGAGGAGAGCGTCGCGAAGCAGGCGCTCGCTGCGCCGGACTCCGCCGCACTCAACGTGGTCGCCGAGCGCGCTGCGGAGCGGGCTCTGTGGCAGGGACTCGCGATCCTCGAACTCCTGACAGGGTTCTCGGTCGCGCGGATCAAGCGCGACCTCGCGCTCGACGACTACGAGCCCGAGCTCGTCGAGAACGAGGACGACCGACTCCTTGAAGCGCTCACCCATCCTGCGGCGCAGATCTCGTTCACCATCGTCGACGACGAGGCGTTGCGTCGAGCCATCGACGACGGCGACTTCTCGGAGTGGCGAGTGTTCCTTCACCCCGAGCAGCGCCGGTACGTCGACCGCGACACCACGGGTCCCTTCCGGCTGTCGGGAGGAGCAGGAACCGGCAAGACGGTCGTCCTGCTGCACCGCGCCCAGCGCCTTGCGAAGCGGGATCCCACCGCGCGGATCGTCCTGACGACCTACACGACCAACTTGGCCGAGGCGCTCAAGACCGATCTTCGGAGACTCGCCCCCGAGATCCCGCTGGCGGCGGCGCCCGGTGAGCCGGGTGTCTTCGTCGCGGGCGTGGACTCCCTCGCGGGCGCTGTGCTGCGGGCCTCCGGATCGGATATCGCCGCCGACGTCGAGACAGTCCTCGGACAGCGCACTGCGGACGTCACGGTGCGCCCGGGCAGCGACGACATGAAGGACGCGATGGAGGACACCCCGACGCTCTCGCCCGACCTCCGCAGCGTGAACTTCCTCGAGACCGAGTACGCCCTCGTGATCCTTCCGAATCGAATCACCACGAGGGAGCAGTACCTGAAGGTGCGGCGACCGGGTCGGGGGGTCAAGCTCGATCGAGCTCGGCGGTCCGCGGTCTGGGATGTGATCGAGGCGTACCGCCGCCGCGGGCGCATGGCAGAGAAGGCCGACTTCGAGGAGGTCGTCGCGATCGCCGCGGCCTCGGCCGAGCGTCGACGTGCAGAGGGTCTGCCTTCTCTCGCCGACCACGTCCTCGTGGACGAGGGACAGGACCTCACACCGTCGCGCTGGAAGCTCCTGCGCGCTCTGCCCGGTGAGGGTCCCAACGACCTCTTCATCGCCGAGGACTCGCAGCAGCGGATCTACGGCCACAGAGTCGTTCTCGGTCACTACGGGATCAGGATCGTCGGCCGTTCGCAGCGTCTGACCCTCAACTACCGGACGACGGCGCAGAATCTGGCCTACGCCGTCGGCCTGCTCGAGGGCACGCCGTTCGTGGACCTCGAGGAGCTCGACGAGGACATCGCCGGGTACCGCTCGTCGCGTCGGGGGCCGGTTCCGCGAGCTCTTCCCGCCGCCTCTCCGGAGGAGGAGTGGAGCAACGCTGCCACGCTGATCCAGGAGTGGCTGAATGCGGACGGGGCACCCGCGCCGGAGACCATGGCGATCCTGGTCCGCGACAAGTGGGTCCGCGACACCGTCGCTCGTGTCCTCGCCGAGCGGAAGGTCACGGTGAGACCAGTGGACCGCGGAGCGATCAAGCCGGGACAGCCTCTCGTGATGACGATGAACCGGGCGAAGGGCATGGAGTTCACGAACGTCCTTCTTTTCGGGCTCAGTGATCGAGCGGAACCCAAAGCCTTCCGCGACCTTCCTGAGGCGGAGCGCGTAGACGCCCGATTGCGCGAACGCTCGCTGCTCTACGTCGCTGCAACGCGCGCTCGCGATCAACTCGCCTATTCGTGGAGCGGCACGCCCTCGCCGCTGCTGCGCATGCCCTGACCTCCTCGACATGTCGGTGGTCGCTGCCACCCTCCGTCCATTCCCCTTTGAAAGGCTTCCCACCCATGGACAAGTACACCGTCGCCCAGCACTCGGTGGGCAATGTGCTCAACTGGGTGGAGACCGGCAAGATCGCGATCCCCGAGATCCAGAGGCCGTTCGTGTGGACGAGCACGAAGGTGCGCGATCTGATCGACTCGCTCTACCAGGGCTATCCCGTCGGGTACCTCATCACCTGGCAGAACACGGCGGTGCGCCTCAAGGACGGTTCGCTGTCGGGGTCCAAGCAGATCCTGATCGACGGCCAGCAGCGGGTGACGGCGCTGACGACGGCGCTCGCCGGCGGCTCCATCGTCACGAAGGACTACAAGAAGACGCGGATGCAGATCGCGTTCAACCCGCTGACGGAGAGCTTCGAGACCTACACCCCGGTCCTCCGGAACAACCCGGAGTGGCTGCCGGACATCGCTGCCGTGATGAAGCCCGAGAACCTCTTCGGCCTCGTCCGCGAGTACCTCGAGAAGAACCCCGAGGCCGACCGCTCGGTCGTCGAGACGAACTTCTCGAAGCTGATGAACGTGCGCACCAGGCAGGTGGGCATCATCGACCTCGCGGAGAACCTCGACATCGAGACCGTCACGGAGATCTTCGTGCGCATCAACTCGAGCGGCGCGCGGCTCACACCCGCCGACTTCGCGATGAGCAAAATCGCCTCCTACGGCGAGTACGGCGCGCAGCTGCGGAAGTTCATCGACTACTTCTCGCACATGGCCGTCGCACCGCACTTCCACGCGATCATCCAGGAGAACGACCCGACCTTCGCCGAGACCGACTACTTCGCGAAGATCAGCTGGCTCAAGGACGACGCGAGCGACCTCTACGACCCGACCTACCAGGACGTCCTGCGGGTCGCCGGTCTGATCGAGTTCGATCGCGGGCGCATGGTCGCGATGGTGAGCTACCTGTCCGGCCGCGACTTCGAGACCAAGAAGTTCGACGACGCGATCGCGCAGGAGTCCTTCGAGCGCCTCGAGCGCGCTCTCTACCGGATCACCAACCGCTACAGATTCACGCAGTTCCTGATGACGCTGACCTCCGCCGGCTTCATCTCGCCGTCGCTGATCACCTCGCGCAACGCCGTCAACTTCGCTTACGCCCTGTTCCTGCGCCTGTCGGACGAGGGCGAGCTGCCCATGCCCGAGATCCAGAGGATCGTGCGGCGCTGGTTCGTCATGTCGATGCTCCTCGGCCGACACTCCGGCAGCTTCGAGACCACGTGGGAGCTCGACCTCCGGCGCCTCCGTGAGATGGGAGCGCAGGCCTACCTCGAGTCGATCGAGCGCAGTGCGCTGTCCGAGGCGTACTGGACGGAGGGTCTTCCGCTCGACCTGGTCACGTCGAGCAGCCGGAGCCCCTACTTCGTCGTCTACCTGGCCGCGATGGTGAAGCGCGGAGCGCGCGGGTTCCTCTCGAACCACGTGGGCGCGTCGGACATGCTCGGCGATTCGGGCATGGGCGACATCCACCACCTCTTCCCGAAGGCGTACCTTCAGGCGAGCGGGATCAACGATGCCGCTGACCGCAACCAGATCGCGAACTACGTCCTCGCGGAGACGCCGGTCAACATCCGCATCGGCAGGCTCGCGCCGGCCGAGTACGGAGCGCGCGTGCGGGCGCAGATCGAAGCGGGAACGCCGGACCTCGGCGACATCACGACCGAGGCCGAGCTGCTCGCCAACCTCCGCTCCTCCGCGATACCCGAGAGCCTGCTCGAGGCGACGGCCGTCGACTACCCGGCTTTCCTCATTGAGCGGCGCAAGCAGATGGCGGCGCTGCTGAGGGACTACTACTTCTCCCTCTGAAGGAACGGTCGCCCTGTTCGACGACGCGGCAGGGCACCCGCTCTCAGGGCTCCAGCCGCTCCATCACCTCGTCGAGCACATCGTCGAGCCGCCTCCTCCGCTTGTAGACCGTGAGGAGATCGACGTGCTCGCCGGTCCGGAGGTGCGCTCGGCCGTCCTCATCAACGGCGAGCACCGGATCCCCGCCCCGCGTCATGACCAGGATGCGGCGGAGCCGGTCGCCCAGCTCCTCAGCACGGAGGCCGGACGGTATCGGGAGGTTCGGGAACGACTGCAGCGCGGGGGCGGGGGAGATGTGGGTCAGGTGGTCCTCGATGCTGAAGACGACGTCCCAGGGCCGACGGTCGTTGAGGCCGCGAGTCAGGAGGCCGGAGACCACTCGGTAGCCGATCGATCGTGCCGTCGTGGCGTCGGCGGAGGATGAACCGAGGCCGAGCGTCACTTCGATCCGCTGGACGATCTCGTGCGGGTTCTCCGCCGCGAGGACTTCCTGCCACGTGATCGGCTCCACTTCGGGTCGGAGTCCGAGGAAGTGGATGCGACCCTTCTGATTGAAGAAGACGCCGGGAGAGGAAGGGCGGAGCCGATCGACGACCTGCGGCCCGTGATAGTGACCGTCGAGGAAGATGGCTGCGAAAGCCGAGAGCCGGGAGTGCCGGCGGCACAGCTCGCTGGCGATCCACCAGCCCTGCTCGTGGGTGAAACGTTCGGCGGGGTCCGGTACGGGCATGTCCTCATCCTCGTCATAGGCTTCTGTCGGTGCAGCCATCGGCGGAGCGCTGAGGCCGTTCTCCAGTCCGACGAAGGTGTAGACCCAATCGCCGTCCGCCGCCTGCTCGGGCTTCCGCTGGTACGTCGCCATGAGCCCGTCCGTATCGGGCAGCGGGACGGAAATCGACGTCCCGGGCAGGCCGTCGGGGAAGACAGGATTATCGCCGTAGCTGGTGCCGTCGAGGGGACCTCCGAGTAGATGGGCCACTACGAAGCCGAGATCGCCGGGCGTGAACTCAGCCATCGATCTCCACCTCCGCAGGCCGCACCGCGTGCACCGCATCCACCAGGAACCGCGCCGGCCGCGCCCGCGGCAGCACCGCGCTGACCTCCTGGAGCGCCTGGTCGGCGGGGATACCGAGGTGCCGGACGCTGTACGCGGCTCCGACGGAGGGCGTCCGGCTCCGCCCCTCGAAGCAGTGCACGAGCACGGTCAGGCCCTCGGCCCGGTAGGCGGCGACGGAGTCGGCCGCATCCGCGAGCACGCCGGCCGGATCGGCGTTGCTGCCGTCCTGGTCGACCAGCCAGACTGCGGTCCGCTCGCCGATGAAGGCCGGCACCTGCTCGCGGCCCACCCGGCACAGGGAGACGACGGCATCGACGCGCGGGCCGGTGCCGTCCTCGGCGAGGGTGTCCAGGGCGGTCAGGTCCCCGAGGAGCACGCCGTCGTCGTGCGGGTGGACGACGAGCGTGGCGGGCAGGCCGCTCACCGGCCAGCGCGCGGCGGCCGGCCAGCCGTTCTCGCCGGCGACGCCTCGGCGGGTGGCGAGCACGGCGCTGCGCACCAGGTCGTCAACGGTCTGCCCGGGCCAGCCGTGCAGGTGCCGGAGCCACGCGGCGGGAACAGCGGAGCGTCCCCAGCGGGCGCCGGCGAGCGACCCGGTGATCGCCGCGACCGTGTCCGTGTCGTTGCCGCTGCGGACGGCCAGCTCGATCGCCTCCTGGAGGGTCGTGCTGTGCGTGAGGGCGCACCAGGCGGCCTGGATCGCCGCGACGACCCAGCCGTTGCTCCCGGGGATGTCCTTCGGGTGCGCGGTCCGCTCGGCGACGTCGAAGCGCTCCGACCACAGCGTCCGCCGCTCCTCGGGCAGCGCGGTGATGCCACTGCGGACGTCGAAGGCGCCCTCGAGGATTGCGTGGCGGATCGCGAGCGACCACAGCACGCACGCGTCTCCGGCGTCGTCCTCGAAGTGCGTCAGGTCGCTCAGCCGACGGGCGGCGGCCGCGAGGGTCGCGTCGTCCGCGTGCAGCAGGCCGAGCGCGACCGGGCCGGTGCGCATGAGCGAGCCGTTCCCGGCCGAGCGCCCAGTGGACCGGTGCACCTGCTCCGCCGTGGCGCGCAGCTCGGACTCGCTCGCCCCGGGGGCCGTGGACAGCACGCGGCGGATCTGGATGCCGACGTCCTTCGCGGTCCCGGCCCAGGTCCGCCACTGCCTGCCGATGCGGTGCAGCGTCTCGGGATCGTCGAGGGAGGCGCCGGCCGCGAGCTCCTCGAGGATCGGGATCGCCATGCTCGTGTCGTCGGTCCACTCGCCGAGATCCCAGCCGCCGCCCGCGTGCAGCCGGACAGGGACGCCGTCGGCGAGCGGCGGGTGGAACTCGTACGGTGCGCCCAGCGCGTCGGCGGCCGCGGAGGCGACGATCGCACCGACCGCCCGGTCCGTCTGCATCGACGTCAGCGACGTCCGGTGTGTAGTCATGAGAGCCCCCGTTCCGGTTAGCGCGTATGTGCGCTAACTCCTTGGGTCCGAAGTTAGCGCACTTCTGCTTCAATTGCCAGATGGCAACCGCAGAGCTGACCGATCATCCGCGACCGTCCGTCGCCGTGGACGCCGCGGTGCTCACAGTGCCTCCCGGCGGCCCGCTCTCGATCGTCCTCATCGAGGACGGGTACGGCCGTCGCCTCCCTGGCGCCTTCGTCCACGAGCGGGAGCGCCTCGACGACGCCGTTCGACGCGGACTGCGGACGAAGACGGGCATCGAGGGCGTCGGACTGCGCCAGCTGCACGTCTTCGACGCTCCGGAGCGGGACGACCGAGGCTGGGTGATGTCGGTGGCGTACCTCGCGGTCGCGCCCTGGGAGGCGACACAGGGGTCGGGCCTCGCCGTGCCCGTCGCCGAGAAGGGGCCCCTCGCGTTCGACCACGACGAGATCGTCGCGCGCGCGCTGCTCACCATCGGGGAGGAGTACCGGAACCGCCCCGACCCGTACCGCCTCGTCGCCGAGCCGTTCACCATGCGACAGCTGCACGACCTGCACGAGCAGGTCGCCGGCGAGCCGCTGATGCGGGACAGCTTCCGCCGGGCGATGCTGCCGTTCCTCCGCGAGACGGGCGAGCTGGCGTCGGGTGCGGTGGGGAAGCCGGCGAGGCGGTTCGTGCGGGCGTGAGGCCGAGCGGTGGGGCGAGCAGTGCGCGCCCCCGTCGAGATCGTCCACGTCAGAACCGTCCCGGGCCTCCCGAGTCCGTGACGTCATCGGATGTCCCCACCCAGCCGCTCACTCATCCCCGCGACCTCCTGCCACGCTCCGGTCGCCCGTTCCTCCGCCGTCGTTTCCCGCAGCAGCGCGATGAGCCGCTCCCGCAGCCGCAGCTCTGCGGCCGTCATCGCGCTCTCGTGCCCCCGCGCGAGGAGGTACGAGTGGGCGTCCGTCGCGAAGGCGGCGAGGGCGTCGAGGAAGATCTCGAGGACGCGGGCGGCCTCGCCGACGCGGGACGGATCGCGGGGCACCGGCAGCATCGGCACGAGCCGCAGCCTCCCCTGCCAGAGGCGCTCGTCGAGCGGATCCGCGAAGAGGGTGAGGGCGGTCGCGAGCATTCCCGAGGCGGAGGAGGGGAACGCGCGGCGGACGTCGTGGACGATCTCGTGGAAGTGGTCGTCGGTGAGGCCGAAGCCGACGAAGAGCAGGTGCCGGGTCGCGAGGGTGGCCTTCACGATCGAGGAGAGGGCGCGGCGGGAGGAGTCGAAGCCGAGGTAGTCGTCGCGGGTGAGGACGATCGAGGACGGGTCGTCGACGGTGCCGTGGAGCTTGAGCAGCCAGCGCTCGTGGTCGCCCTCGTGGTCGCCGGGGATGACGGCGCGGGGGACGCCCGCGTCCTCGGACGCCGTCTCGAAGAGGCGGTCGTAGTTGAGCGTGATGGCCTGCTCGGAGTCGATCGCGGTGAGGAGCGCCGGAGCGAGACCGTACCGCTCGAGGGATCCGACCTCACGGGCGACGGCCTCGGCGAACCGTCCGGGCTGCTCCTCGTCGAAGAGCGTCGCGAGGTAGGACGCCTGGTCGAGCACGTTCTTCCCGCTGAGGACCGCGGACGTCTCGGAGTCGAGTCCGATCTCGCGGCCGAGCTCCTCGAGCAGTCCGTCCCAGGAGGGGCCGCCGGCGCTGACGCTGGTGCCGGCGCCGAGGAAGGGCACGAGCCGGCGGCGCCGGGCGCGCTCGGCGAGGCTCTGCGCCTCCTCGAGGGCCGGAGCCTCCAGCTCGGGCCAGGACGTCGCGGGATCGAGTCGTCGCCTGGACTGGGCGAAGGCGTGGACGTCGGCGCGGAGGGTGACGATCGCGATGTCGACCCGGAACGCCTCGGCGGCCTCCCGCAGCACGCGGAGCTGCTGGGCGAGCACGGCGTCGCGGAGGGTCCCTGATCCTCCTCCCGCCGTCGCGAAGAGCGGCACGGCCAGGAGCGGCAGCGGCCGCCTCGTGCGCCGATCCCTCGTCGCCGCCCGCGCGGCGACCTCGACGAAGGTCCGGAGGCGGCGGGCGATGTCGGCGAGTCCTTCGCTGTCCTCGGCGTCGTGCACGGCGCGATCGGGGACGGCGGTGAGGACGGGAGTGGGCTCGCCGTCGCGCGGCGCGAGCGGCAGTGCCGCCCGCCGGCCGTCCGAGAACTCCGGAGTCAGTACGGCGCGTGCGCGATCCTCCAGCTGCGGCACCCCGCGCCAGAAGTCCGTGAACGAGAGGAAGCGGTCCGTCGGCAGGAGCCACGCGTCGCAGGCGAAGTGGAGGAGGCTTCCGCGGGTGACGAAGAGATGAGGTCGAGGCACGGCCTCTTCCTATCAGCATCGCTCAGTCGCCCGGGAGGGCTCGTTCTCCGCGTCGAGAACGAGCCTTCTCGGGCGACTCGGTGCAGCGGGCCGGGAGTCACGCGAGCATCCGATGCCGACGTGACGCCGGCGTCAGCGCCCCAGCACTCCCGCGTACACCGCGAGGTACTCGTCGACCATCCGGTCCACGGCGAAGCGGCGGCGCGCGGTCGCCCGCACGGCCGCGCGGTCGAGGAGTCCGACCCGCTCGACCGCGGCGACCGCCTCCTCCCGTGACGACACCGCGAACCCGGTGACGCCCTCGTCGATGATCTCGGCCATGGATCCGCGGCGGTACGCGATCACCGGCGTCCCGCACGCCATCGCCTCGACGACGGAGAGGCCGAACGGCTCGTCGAAGCCGATCGGATGCAGGAGCGCGAGCGCTCCGCCGAGCACGAGGGCGCGCTCCTCCGGCCCGACCGAGCCGCGGTAGACGACGCGCGTCCCGTCGACGAGCGGCTCGACCTCCTCGCGCCAGTAGCGCTCGTCCTGGACGATGCCGCAGATCACGAGTCGCCGCCCGGCCGCGGCGGCGATCCGGACCGCCTCCGCCGTGCCCTTGTCGGGGTGGATCCGGCCGAGGATCACGAGGTCCTCTCCTCCGGATCCGGCGGGGAAGCCGTCCACGTCGATCCCGTGGTGCACCGTCGCCGCGTAGTCGAGCTCGGGGGAGCGGTCGCTGTCCGAGATCGACACCAGGTGCTCGGTGCGCGGGTGCCGCAGCGCCTCGCGGTAGGCGGGCAGGATCTCGGGCCCGGAGAAGCCGTGCACCGTCGTCACCAGGAATACGGCCGCGGCGGCGTCGACGTCGACGCAGCGGCGGATCAGGAGGCCGGCGCCGCGAGTGGCGTCCTCGCGGCCGTGCCCGGCGGGGAGGACCTACTCGAGGAGGAAGGCGCGCCCGTTGATCAGCAGCGTGTCGCCGTCGGTCGCGGCGAGAACGCCGAATTCGTCGACGGAGCGGGTGGAGTCCCCGGCGGTGTCCGAGGTCGCGGCGACAGCGGGAGTGGCTGCGGCGGCGGTGAGGAGGAGCCCGCAGGCGAGTGCGGTGATCACGGTCGTGCGGTTCATCGGCGTCGTCCTTGGCGTCGTGGTGGGCCGCCTCTCGTGGAGGCGGCGGGAACTGGTTCCGAGCCTAGGGCGCCGAGCCCGTCAACGCCCTGGGTCGTTCCTTGGGTTCAGCTATGAAGTACCGTGCAGCCATGCCCTGGGGACGCCTCTACTTCGCCGTGCAGGCGCTCGGCGGAGCGGCCTGGTGGGTCGCCGTGGCGCTCGTCCCCGCCGTGCGGATCGCGACGCTCGGCAGCCTCGATCCCGTCCCTGTCGCGGCTCTCGACCTCCCGCTGTTCGTCGGCGCCTCCGCTCTCGCCGCCGCCGGGATCCGCTGGGCGGCCGTCACCGCGACGGCCTGGACGCTCCTCGTCGCGGTCGCCCTGGCCGTCTGGGCCACCCTGACGGGGGAGGCGGGCTGGGGCGTCGTCGCGATGCTCGCCGCGGCGGGCGGCTCCGTCGTCGCGGCGTGCCTGCTCCTGCTCGGCCGGGTGCCCACGCGCTGGATCGCCTCCGGTCCCTTCTCCTTCCGCGTCGCGACCGCGGGCCGCCGGCCCGGATCGCACCTCGCCGCGACCCTCGGGCAGATCGCGGTGTTCTGGGGAGGCGCGCTGGTCGTCGTCCCGCTGGTGATCGCCGCGCTGGAGGAGCGCTGGGGCGTGGGCCTCGGAGCGGCGCCGCCCGCGGTCGTCGGCGTCGGCGTCCTGCTGCTGGTCGCGGCGAGCGCGCTCGGGATCTGGTCGGGGCTCACGATGTCGCTCCTCGGCGACGGCACGCCGCTGCCGATCGCGATGACCAACCGGCTGGTGATCGCCGGCCCCTACCGCTGGGTCCGCAACCCGATGGCGGTCGCCGGCATCGTGCAGGGAGCGGCGGTCGGGCTGCTGCTCTCGTCGTGGCTGGTCGTGCTGTACGCACTCCTCGGCGCCGTCGTCTGGAACCAGGCCGTGCGCCCGCTGGAGGAGGCGGACCTCGCCGCCCGCTTCGGCGCCGACTTCGAGCGCTACCGCTCGCGCGTCCGCTGCTGGGTGCCCCGCCGCCCGGAGCCGCTGCCGCGCCGGGGGTAGCCGCTGCCGCAGTGCGGTCGTCGAGGCGTTCCGCTCACGCCGGGACACCGCCGCCAGGCCGGCGTCTCGCCGACGAGGGCGGTGTCTCGAGGTGCGGTCCGCTCCTCCGCCCCCAGGACGCGCCCCTCGCGACGGCGACGCGCCTCGCCCGCCGACCCCGTCACTCCGCGGTGCGCCCGCGCCCGACCACCGCGGCGACCAGCCCCGCCGAGACCGCGGCCAGCGCGACCAGCACCCCGCCCACGCCGAGCGCCTCCGCCACGAGCGGAGTCGCGAGCGCCAGCGCGACACCGGGGAGCGCCAGGCGCGCGGGCATCGGCTGGTGCTCGCCGAGCGGCGCGTGCACCGCCCACAGGGTCAGGACGAAGACCGCGACCGGCACCGCGACGGCCGCGCCGATCACCGTGTCGGACGCCTCGAGGTGGCCCGCGGTCGCGGCGACGGCCGCCTCCAGCCCGGATCCCAGCGCCGCGAGGGCCGCGAACGCCGCGAAGTGCGCGTAGCCCCAGCGGTAGGAGAGGCCGCGCCGCCGCTCCAGCAGCTCGCCGGAGGGATGCGAGAACGACAGCCACCACAGCGCGAACACGATCACCAGCCCGCAGGCCGCGACCAGCACGAGCGAGGTGCTGACGCCCGCCTCCGTCACCGCCCGCTGCACGCCCATCACCGCCGCGAGGACGCCCTCGCCGAGCAGGATGATCGTGAACAGCCCGTACCGCTCGGCGACGTGGTGCGGATGCCAGTTCGCGTCGCCCGCCCGCTGCGCCCAGAGGGGCACCGCCAGCTCGCAGGCGACCAGGAGCAGGAAGCTCACCACCCCGACCTCCTCGGGCAGGAGCAGCCGCAGCAGCCAGCCGACCTGCACGATCGAGAAGCCGACGGCGTTGCGCACGGCGGAGGTGCGGTGCTCCGGAGTGGACACGGCGACGCGGATCCACTGGCTCACCAGCGCGAACCGCATGATCGCGTAGCCGATGGTGATCGCCCGGTAGTCGCCCTCCTCGAAGCCGGCCGGCACTCCCGCCGCGAGCACCAGGACGCCGGCCATCTGGGCGAGGGTCAGCAGTCGGTACGGCACATCGTCGGTGTCGTACCCGGACGCGAACCAGGTGAAGTTCATCCACGCCCACCAGATCGCGAAGAACACCATGCCGAAGGGGAGGAGCCCCTCGGCGAGGTGCCCCTCCTCGGTGGCGTGGGCGAGCTGCTGGGCGATCTGCGCGATCGCGACGACGAAGGTCAGGTCGACGAGCAGCTCGAGCGGACTCGAGACGCGGTGCGCTTCGTCGATCGCGCGCGGCTGCATCCGCACGCGGAGGGGGTGCGCGGGGGAGGCGGGCATGCGCTCATCCTGCACCCGGAGGGCTTCTGCGCGAGTGCCGCGCCCGCCTCCCGCGACCCTCGGCGCGCGCCCTCGCATCGAGCGTCCAGAAGTCGTCGCACTCGAGCGCGAGTGCGACGACGATCGGACACTCGCGGACGGCCGGACCTCGCCAGGTCGGGCGCAGTCGACACCGCGAGCAGGCAGGAGTCGCGGTACTCGCGCTCCCGTACGGCCACTTCTGGGTTCTCGTGCGCCCCGGGCGACACCCGGCGGCCCCGCGCCCGCGCCCCGCGCCGGCCCGCGCAGGACCCCCGCCTACGATGGGTCGGGATGTCCCCCGAATCCGCGCTCGCCGCCCCGACCCGCGCGTCCCCGGGCGCCCGGCGGTCGCGGCGCGGGCCGCTCCTCGGGCTCGCCCTGGTCGCCGTCCTCGTGGCGACGCGCCTGCTCGCCCCGGACGCGGCGGGCGACGCCCTCTCGGACGCGGTGCGCGACTTCCTCACCCTCTCGATCAGCGTCGTCATCGAATCGCTGCCGTTCGTGTTCCTCGGCATCGTCCTCTCGATCGCGGTGCAGCTGTGGGTGCCCGAGGCCGTGCTGCTGAGGGTCCTGCCGAAGCGGGCGCTCCCGCGGCGGCTCGTGATCTCGCTGCTCGGCGTGCTCCTCCCGGTCTGCGAGTGCGGCAACGTGCCGCTCGCGCGCGGGCTGATCGTCAAGGGCCTCTCGGTATCGGAGTCGATGACGTTCCTCCTCGCCGCGCCGATCGTGAATCCGATCACCATCGTCACGACCTACCAGGCCTTCGGCTGGGCCGACGGGATCCTCGTCTGGCGCATCGTCGGCGGCTTCGCGATCGCGAACCTCGTCGGCTGGATCTTCAGCCGCCACTCCGAGCCGATGAGCCTGCTCACCGACCGCTTCCGCGCGACCTGCGAGGCGGGCGAGCGGCCCTCCCGCTCCCTCCGCGACCGCTCCCGGCGCAGCGTGCTCCTGTTCGCCGAGGAGACCGGGGCGATGATGCCGGCGCTGTTCGTCGGCGCCGCCATCGCGGGGTTGATCCAGGTCGGCGTCTCGCGCGACGTGCTGACCACGCTCGGCGGCGACCCGCTCTGGTCGGTGCTGGCGCTGATGGTCCTCGCGTTCGTCATCTCGATCTGCTCGAACGTCGACGCGTTCTTCGTGCTCTCGTTCGGCTCCACGTTCCTGCCGGGAGGCATCATCGCGTTCCTCGTCTTCGGCCCGATGATCGACGTCAAGATGCTCGCGCTGCTGCGCACCACGTTCTCGGCCGCGACGCTGGTGCGCGTCACCGTGCTGGTCGCCCTCGCCGCCGCCGTGCTGGGACTGGCGGTGAACTATGCGCTCTGAGCGCCTCCTCGCCCGCTGGAAGGGCGTCGTCCTCAGCCTGATCGGCGTCGTCTCGACCCTGTGGCTCGCGGCGACCGGCCGGCTCGGCCTCTACATCCACCCCCGCTACTTCGAGTTCTCGGTGGTGCTCGCCGTGATCGCCGGAGTGCTGCTCATCGCGGCGTTCGCGGTGGTGCCGGGAGCGGAGGAGGACGCCCACGCGCACGAGGACGACGTCGAGCACCCTCACGCCCCCGCACCCGCCCGGCCCTGGCGCCGGGTGGTCGCGGTCGCGGCCGGAGTCGCGGTGATCGCCTCCGCCGCCGTCGCCCTGCTCGTGCTCCCGCCGGCCGCCCTCACCGCCTCGACCGCGACGCAGCGCGAGGTCAACACCAGCGCCGTCGACGCCTCCGTGACCGCCGCTGCGCCCACCGGCGACACGGCCTCCTTCAGCGTGCGCGACTGGGCGACCCTGCTGCGTCAGGGCGCGAGCGAGCAGTTCCTCGCCGGCCGCACGGCGACGGTGAGCGGATTCGTGACCCCCGACGCCTCCGACCCCGAGAACGTCTTCTACATCGCCCGCTTCGTCGTCACCTGCTGCGCGGTGGACGCGCAGCCGGTGGGAGTGCCGGTCTACCAGGCCGGCTGGGCCGACACCTGGTCGGAGGGGCAGTGGCTGGAGGCGAGCGGCGGCTTCGGCGCGAACCCGAGCGTCACCAGCGCCGAGGCGGTCGTGCTGGAGCCGGAGGCGCTCACTCCGATCGACGAGCCGGCGATGCCGTATGTCTACTGAGCGCGACGCGAATCCTGAGCGCGGCGCGTCTCCGGAGGACGGCGCGTCTCTCGAGCCCGGCGCGTCTCCCGGCGGCGGCACGTCGGCGCAGAGCGGGCGACGGTCCGATGGCGGCGCGCGGCGGGCTCCCGGCCTCGACTCCGCAGGCGCCTCCCGCTTCCCCCGCCTGTTCTGGGCGGTCGTCGCGGTGCTCGTCCTCGCGGTCGGAGGCCTGACCGCCGCCACCGTCGCGAAGGGGCCCCGGGTCGCCTCCCTCGAGGTCAGCACCGACGGCGTGGTCGAGCGCGACGGCTCCCGAGCCCGCCTGCACCTCGACCAGGCGCTCGAGCCCGACGCGCTCGACCGTGTCCGCGTCGCTCCGGACGCCCCGCACACCACCGAGCTCGACGGCGGCGTGCTCACCGTCACCTTCACCGACACCCTCCGCTACGCCACCCGCTACGAGATCGGGATCGACGACGCCCGCAGCGCCGCGACAGGCTCGGCCGCCGACGTCTCCGCCTCCTTCACCACGAAGGACCCCGACCTCTTCACCCTCGATCGCACCGCCGACGACCCCTCGCAGCCCGACGCCGTCCGCGTCCGCCCGCTCTCCGGAGGCGACGCCCGGGTCCTCGTCACGGCCGACCGGATCCAGGACTACGCCGTCGTCGGCCCGGTGCTGGTCGTCGTGACCATCGAGCCGGACGACACGAACCTCCTCCGCACGGTCACGCTCGACACCGGCTCCGAGGGCGTGATCCCGCTCCCCGGCCCCGGGACCGTGCGCGAGCTGCACTCCTCGCCCGAGAAGGGCGTGCTCGGCTGGACCTTCACCGGGCAGGCGCCGTCGGGCCCGCTCGACCGCGCCCTCTACTCCTACGACCTCACCGACCAGAAGGCCGAGGCGGTCCCCGTGCTCGGGATCGACGGCGGGCCGCTGCGGGCGCGCGACTGGATGTTCGTGCCCGGCACCACCTCGGTCGTCACCCACTCGCTCGACGACACTGTGCTCCTGCTCGACCTGCTGACGCCCGGGTCGATCAGCCCGCTCGGGCAGCACGCGGAGCTGCGCGGATTCGTGCCCGGCGCGAACCGGCTCGTGGTCGCCGATCCGGAGTCGGGCTCGCTGATCGACCTGGCCGACGGCTCGGTCGAAACGCTCGCCCTCCCGCCGGCCGACGTGAGCGCGACCGCGACGCCCGTGCAGATCCTGCTCCTCGACTCCGGGAGCTACGTCGAGCTCGAGGCCGAGTACGCGCCGGAGACGGGGGCGACCCAGTACTCCGTCGTCCGCGTCGACGCGTCCGGCACCGCGGAGGTGTTCCGCACCTCGCCGACGGGGCGCATCCGCGGCGTCTGCCTCTCGCCGAACGGGCAGTACCTCGCCGTCGAGACCGTCTCGGTGGAGGGCCGGCCGGACGACTACCCGGGCGAGCCGGGCTTCAGCGCGACCTCGACCGTGCTCGTCGACCTCGGCACCGGCGACACCGCGCGCAGCGTCAACGGGCGCTCGCGCGACTGGTGCGCGTAGGGGGCCGGGCCGACGACCGGCTCGTCCACCTGACTGATTGCTGGCGGCTCGGAAGTACCGGATCGTTCAGCAGATCATCGAGAACGACCAGCGCGCCGAGCTGAGCGTCGCGGACCGCACCGCCGCGTGGGCGCAGCTCGCGTTCGAGGGCGTGTCCGCCGCAGCGATCGCCAAGCGCACCGGCACCAAGACCGACGCGGTGAAAAAGGGCCTTGCGGTCGCGGAGTCCGGCTCGCACCGGTCCCCGCCCCTCCTCTTCTCCCACTGCTGCACAGGAAGGCCTGACCATGACCACCACGACCACCGCACCCCGCCCCGCCCACCGCTTCGACCCGTACCAGGAGTGATCGACCTCGAAATCGGATCGCTTTCCACGGCTGGGGGACCGACGACGAGAACGACGACCACCCTCGACGCTATCGACTGCGCCGACGGCCCACACGAGATCGATCCCGCGTCGCTCGGTGAGAAGCCGATTTCGAGTGTCGACGCCACCCCATCGGACGCGGACAACGACACCGTCTGGGTCCTCACAGTGCGCGGAGACCGGGATCCCTCCTGACATCGGCGGGACTTCTCGACGCGCTCGGCCGGTGTCGTCCTCAAGCGCGTCTCGGCTCTGCTGTCCAGTACGGAAATCGTCCTACGGCCGGCCGAGTTCAGCTAGTCGACGGTCATAGCGGGCCAGTTCGGCACGCATCTGCTCGATCGACCTCGGCGTGAAACGCCTCACCTGCATGTCGAGGATCGCATCGGCCACGACGTCGCTGGTCCCGAATGCTGCGGCAACGGCCGCCCTCTCGTCGTCGCGACCTCCCGAGACGCTCGCGCACACCCGGAACAGCTTCTCGGGGTTCTCGATGGCTCTGATGCAGGCGTTGATGATCTCGGTACTCATCACGAGATTCTGACGTTCGCTGTCGTCGTCCATGCGGTCACCGTACCGGCCGAAGCGACCTGCCTCCGGGCGGCGACGGCCTCGCGGCGGGGCGGACGTTCTCGGCGCTCCAGTCGGTCGGGTCGTCGCGGGGATCGCGAGGCCGGGCTTCATGGCGACGACGATGTCCGCGTTCTCGAGGTCCTCCACTGTGACGGCGCGGGGGGTGCGGTCGCTGATGTCGAGACCGAGCTCCGCGACGGTCGCGGCAATCGCGGGGTTCACTGTGTCTGCGGGGGACAGCCCGGCGGTGGTGGCGGTGTAGCGGTCGCCGGCGAGTACTTCGAACACGCCGGCCGCTCCCAACTCGGCGCCCGCGGTCAGCCGAAGCACCAGCATCGCCTGCACGATCCACCTCACCCGGAAAGGGGACTTAGTTAGACCGTCTAGAAAATCTAGGCTGTGACCGCTCGATCGGCGATCCCTGGCTGCTGGTCGTTCGAGGTTGTCGCGCGTTCGGCCAACCGGCAGCGAGGGGTGCACCGACCCGAACGGTTGCACCCCTCGCTGTAATTGTGAAGCCACCAGAGCCCGTTGACGAGAGGGCCCGGAGGCGCCGAGACATTTTCGAGGGTCGATGCCGGTGAGGGTCAGGCGAAAGCGCTGCCCGCCAGCGGATGCGCGAGCAGGATCCCCGCGATGAGGACGAGTGCGGCGCTCGGCAGCACGAACTCGACGGGGCGTTTTCCGTGGCGGCTCAGCGCGGAGGGCGCCAGATGGATGAGCACGCCGACCGTGAGCAGGGCGGCGCACGTGAGAAGACCCCATCCGCCGATGAAGAGCAGACTGACTCCCGGGCCACCCGACTCGGGGATCCCGTACCAGACGGCGTCCGCGATCCAGAGTGTCGCGGCGGCGACGCCGGTTGACGCGAGAGCGACCCAGGACACAACGGAGCTAGAGCCGGTCGAGGTCGATCTCCGGGTGTCCACCTGCCGAACGCTAGGGCAGCCGACGGCGCTGGACAACGAAGCCGGAATGAACAAGAGGTGGACGTGAATCCTCCGGCGACGGACGGCCGTGCCCCTTCAAGGAGTTGCCGGTGGACTCCCGAGCGCAGCGTCGTCGTGTCTCGTTGCCCTGCGGTCGGGGATCGAGGAGCGGGGAGGGGGAGGCGCCGGCTGGTGGACCGACAGGTCGGCTTCGCTTGCAGTTCCCGCAGCGGAGGATCGCCATGCTCACCGGCGGTGCCGACTCGCTGCCCGTGAGGGGAGCTCTCGCTGAGCTGGCGGATGAGCCGATCGGCGATCGGGTTCAGCCGGTGAGCCGGCGGACCTGTTCAGCGGAGAGCTGGCGGTCGGCGAAGAGCACGACTCGTGCGGTCGGGTCTGGGCTGTGCGCGTCCGGACCCTCCCATCTGAGCGCGAGGCCGAGTCGCTCGATGGTGCGGCGGGAGCGTGCGTTGCGTTCTGCGACGACCGCGGTGACGGGCAGCTCCGGTCGGAGGCGGTGGGCGAGTTCGATGCCGGCGAGGGCGACCTCCTGCGCGTAGCCCTTGCTCCAGTGGTCGGGGTGGAGGGTGAACGCCACATTCCAGGCTGCATCGGAGAGCAGAGTGCATCCACCCATTCCGATCAGATCACGGCTGTCGATGGGGGAGTCGCGCCGGCGGATCACCCAGCTGCTGAGTCCGTCCCGTGTCCACTGGGTCCTTCGATACGCGATCACGGCCCGGGTCTGATCGGCGGAGAGATGGAGGAGGAGCGGATCCTCTTCCGCGATCCGCGGATCGGTGTAGAGGCGGAACAGCTCGTCCAGGTCGGTCTCGGCGGGCCGGCACAGTCGGAGCCGGTCGGTGAGCACGTCGAGGTCCCGTGGGGCACAGGCCTGTCCGTCGCTCACGCTCATGGGATGAGGTTGCCATGACCCGACCGCTCGACCAGCGTTGAGTGCGCATGTGATCCGGTCGCGCGAGGTGGCCCGTACGGGGATCGGTGGCCGGAGGTCCTCAGTTGCTGACGTGAGTCAGAGTCCGCGCGTACTCGATCATCGGATGACCACCGAGCGGATGCGGCGCGGGATCCCCGTGAGGCTCGAAGCCGGACGCCTTGTAAAACCCTTCCGCCCGATCGTTTCCGGCGCGGACGTGCAGCTTCAGGACGAGGTAGCCGAGCTGAGAGGCGGACTGGACCGCGTCGTCGAGCAGTGTCCGGCCGAGCCCGCGCCCTGTCTCGCTCGGTGCGACGGCGAGCAGTTCGAGCAGCGCACTGTGTCGGCCCGGACCATCGCCCGTGTCGACGGTGAGAGCGAACCCGAGGGGATCCGAGCCGATGACGGCGAACCGAACGAGAGGCCGGTGGAACTTCGCTCGAGCCCTCTCGGCGACCGCGTCGTCCTGACTGCATCCGTCTCGTGCTCTGAGTGCCTCCAGCCAGAGGTCGATGCAGGGCCCGCGATCGTCAGGCGAACCGGCTCGGATCTTCATGCGCTGAGGCTATCGAGGCAGCCATCGGACATGTTCCGAATCCGAGTCGCGTCCTCGTTGTGGACGCCGGCTCGCCGGCTGACGCTGGACAGCAGCTCGCCGAGGCGTGGTCGTGTCACCGAACGAGACGTCGGGCGAAGGACCGGCACATGCTCCGAGGGGCGGGCGTGCGCGAGGAGCGATTCGTACAGTGGAGGTATGAGTGTGATGAAGGAGACGGGTACCGCGCGGCGGAGCGGACGAGGGTGGACGCGGGCTGCGTTCGTGCTGGGCGTTCTCGCCGTCGTGTCCTACGCCGTCGGATACCTGGCGGTGGCCCACCTGTGGGTGGGCGATCCCCTGGTCATCGGAGTCGCGACCACGCTGCAGTACCTTCTCCCGCTGGCCGGCGTCCTCGTCGGTCATCAGGCGCGACGACACGTCGGTCCTCGCTGGGAGTCGACGGTGGGACTCGTGCTCTCCTACCTCTTCCTGGCCTTTGCCGTGGTGCCGGTCGTCATCGGCTTGGCCGGACTGCTGCTGGCACGCTGATCGATCGACGACCCGGATCATTCAGCGGTTCACGCGATTCACGGCCGTCTGAACGATCGGCAGCTTCTTCGCACGAAGGGTGGCGGCGAGGAGCCAGCCGAGGAGGGAAGCGATTCCTGCCGTGACTGCGTATTCCGTGATGAGGCCCGCGGAGGAGGGCCAGGTCGCGTTTCCCGACGCGAGTACCAGTGCGGTGGAGGCGGCGGCGCCGATCACGAGTCCCAGACCCAGGAACGCGGCCGCCCGCCCGACGCGCGGGGTGCGGCGTGTCCGCCGGTCGAGCCAGAGACTCGAGGGAAGCCATAGGAGTGCGCCCGCGACAGTGAACGCAGCTGCCGTGCCCGCGATGAGCCCTGCTGCGGACCCGCCAGATACATCCCAGCTGCCCACAGTTCGCAGCAGCGCAAGGACCGCAACGGCAGGCCACGCCAGAATGCCCCATGCCAGTTCTCGTGCATCCATGAGCATCATGGTCCGGCACGTCGGTGAACACGCCATGAATCAGAACGTTCAGCACTCCACGATCATGTGTTCCGTAAGGGGATGGTTGAGCGGGCCATCTTCGTCGTCCGCGTGGACTCATCCCTCCACAGGACCGGGGCACGTCTCGGGGCTGAAATCGGAGGTTGCGGTGGTTGCGTCCGGGCAGAGGCCGGTGGTCCAACCGTGATCATCCGCGTAGGAGTTGTATTCGTTTGTCAGAGAGAAGACGATCCCTGCGTTCCAGGGTGCCGTGTAGGCGAAAGAGACGACGGGATCCCCTTCATCCGTGAGAGAACTCCAGGCGAGCTCCGCCTCCTCGCCCGCTGCTGCTGCCGTGTCGAGGCATGCGACCGCGTTGATGGGCACGAGCTCGGTTTGATCAAGCACGAACTCTCCGCAGGTGCCGGCAGCGTTGCCTTCCTGCACGATCAGCGGCGCGTCGCGCAACGCGCGAGCTGCCCGGATCGGATCACCCTCCGGAGCTGGTGAACCTGAGCACGCGGCGAGCATCAGTGCGCCAGCAGCAATGAGCGCCGTAGCGGCGCAATGCCGTCCCGCCATTCCCTCGCCTGTTCGTTTCACGGCGCCACCGTACTCAAGACCGCGCCTTTGTCTACTTGCAACCGGCAGGCGGGGCCGGCACCGTCCCGTATCGGGATGGTTCACCGGGCCGATCTGGTGCCCGGCCGTGGAAGACTCGTTGGGCCGACGACAGCGGAGCGTGACGCCAGTGACTTCAGTAGTGAGCCTCATCCGCTCCAACAGCCTCTCCGGCGCAGCGCAGTATGCGTACGCCGCGACAGTTCCCGCCGGCTCGCGCATGATCTTCCTCGCCGGAGATGTTGCACTGGACGCGGTAGATCCCCTGCCCCGGAGTTGCCGTCACTTCGTCCCTAGTCTTTTCCTATGAACGCATCGAGCTCATTGCCCTCTCTTGACGGTTACCGCTTCGCGGCTGTCCGCGACACAGTCGGCGGCGAAGTAGGACCTGAGACTGTCTTCGACTACCACGAAGCGGACGGCGAGGTGTGGGCCACCTACGCCGGCGGCGCAGTCCGGCGGGGATTCCTTGTCGGCACTCGAACCGGTGACACGGTGGCGTTCCGCTACTGCCAGCTCAACGAGGACGGCGAGACCTCGACGGGATCCTGCGTCTCCGAGATTGTTCTCGACCCAACTGGGCTGCTTCGAATGAAGGAGACGTGGGCCTGGGAATCAAAACCCGGTAATGGCACCAGCGAAGTCACGGAGATCATCGTCCCTCGCCTAGCATCGGTCGTCACAGAACCCCGAACCCGACCCTTTCACGAGTCGTAGAATGAGTGACAAGTTATAGGACAACACTGCTCGGCGCGCCGCGTTTGTGGAGTTGATCGCTAAGTGGCGGCGTCTCTTGATCGTTGCGTGGCGCTAGTTGCCGATGACGAGGATGCTGGCAGCGGCTTCGATGACGTCGTCGGTAATGGTTTCGAGGTCGTTGATCTTGAGCACGCGGGCTATCTGCGGAAAGAGTCGTTCGAGTAGGCGGAAGTTGCCGCGGGTGATGCGTTCGATGGAGGCGATGGCTTGGGCGTCGGTGAAGTCGTCGGGGTCGAGGGTGCGGCCGAGGCGCTTCCAGTGGCGGTCGAGGACGAAGAGGAGTTCGTCGCGACCGAGGGCGCGGTAATGGTGGGAGAAGCCGAGGCGGCTGTAGAGCTGCGGGTAGTGGCGGAAGCGTTGGTCGATGCCGGGCATGCCGATCAGAATTATGGAGAGGTGTTCGCGGTCGTGTCGGTCGCGGAGCAGCTCGAGTGCGGTGGGTGTGAGTCGTTCGGCTTCGTCGATGATGAGTAGCTCGACGAGGTGAGCCACTGGTCGTGCTTTGAAAGGCGGGTCAGGTTCGAGGGAGCGCAGATGTTCGTCGGCGCAGAGGCCGACTTTGATTTGCCAATGGTCGATGTCGTGCATGAGGTCTTTGGGTCGGCAGAGTACTTCGGGTGTGTAGAACACGGTGCGGGATCGGTTGGCGAGGGCGTAGTGCTTGGCGTCGTGATCTCCTCGCGGGCCCCATTCGTTGATGTAGGGCTCGAGAGCGTCCCAGTTCGCACAGCGGCGGGCGGAGTTGGTCTTGCCGACACCAGCATCACCGTGACAGATGCCGATGGTTCGTTCCTTGCGGACGGCGTTGGCGAACTCGGTGAAGCGTCGGTGCTCTTTGGTCACGATGAAGGCCTGGTTCATCACTCGTCCTCTTCATAGGTGCGTAGCCGACGCCGATGGGGAACGGGCGCGACGCTGTGCGGCTCCTCCCGGACGGTGGCGGTGGGAATGCGGTCGTTGATGACGTGCCGGAGTTGTCGTCGGCGGGCGCGGCGGGCGGCTTCGATGTCGCGGAGGCTGAGTCGGAGGTTGGGGTGAGCTTCGTCGACGGCAACACAGACGAAGGTGTCGCGGTCGTAGATCCGGATCTCTGAGACGTCACGTGGGTCATATCGAATCGTGACGGTGTGCCCGACGAAGGGTGCGAGCGTCGGGGCGAGGTAGCGCTGGCCCTGGAAGTGAACGCCATCGCGCTGCACGACGCGATTCTTCGGAACAGTGAGAAGAAGCCCATCGAGCTGTTCGAGGCCGTCAGGCATACGCGGGAGCCAGCCGTCAGGAACCCATGCGTCTCGCGGAGAGGCTTCGAGCTCGCGATGCGGGCGCTCGTTGTAGGTCCTGACGAAGGCGCCGATCGCCTGGTCGAGGGCCGCCAGATCAAGTACTGGGTGGGGGCTTCTGCTGCCGGGCCCGAGGTGCCCCGGGAGGGTAGCGAGGAGTTCGGTGTTGATGGTGCGGAAGAAGCGTTCGATCTTGCCGCGGCCCTGGGGTCTGCCGACGATGGAATGGATGATGCGGATGCGCAGCTCGATGGCGGTGCGCTCGAGGTGGTGGCTGGTGAAGTCGGAGCCGTGGTCGACGTGGAGAACGTCAGGTATCCCGCACATAGCCCACGTCGGGTCGGGCTTTCTCCAGATCGCCTGACGGAGAGCAAGTGCTGTGTTCATCGCGGACGGTGCCCCGGCGAAGACGATGTAGCCGCAGATCGCGCGCGAATAGTCGTCCATCACGATCGTCAGCCACGGCCGATCGCGCGCCCCCGGTGCCCATGATGAGGATGTCGAGTTCGGTGTGATCCGCCTGCCACATGTGGTTGGGACGTTCGGCGCGTCGGCGAAACACCAGCTCGTGCTTGTCTCGATAGGCGGCCGGTCTTTCCAACGCGAGTGTTACGAGCGCCGGGTCTAGAGCTTGCACGATTTCCCTGACGGTGGCGTAGCTCGGCGCCGACAGGCCATGATGATCTGCTTCAGCGCTTGCTAGGCGGTGCAGCGTGGTCAGCGCTGGTCGCGGCCTGCTCAAAGCCAGTCGTTCGATGAACGCCACGAGCTCAGGCGGCGTTCGACGTACACCAGCGTCCGATCGCTGGTGCGGATCGAGAGCAGTGACGCCGCTTTCTCGGTAGAGCTGATGCCAGCGCTGTAGTGTGCGGAGGCCGATGCCGATGTCTCGTGCGAGGGCGGCGAGGGGTATCTGATCTTCGACGTGAAGTCGGAGAATTCGCCACCGCTCGTCACCGTCCATGGCATTTGCTACATGGCGGTGCTCTCGCGGCCGGCGAGGGCTTGCTGGTGACGGTAGAGGGTGGCGCGACTCCAGCCAACGAGTCGTGCTGCGTCTTCGGCGGTGCGGCCCTTCGCTCGAGCATCGGAGGCGATGGCGAGCTTGTCGGCGATTACTGCAGGATCGGACAGTGGGCGGCCGAAGCGTGTGCCGTTCTGCCGCGCCGCTGCGATCCCCGCATTCACCCGCTCGACGATCAGTTCGCGCTCGTACTCGGCGAGGGTGGCCAGCATGTTGAGCATCAGCCGGCCCGTCGACGTCGCCGGATCGATGCCATCAGAGATAGACCGGACGTGGATGCCGCGGTCACGCAGCAGGTTCACCGTGTTCAGGACGTCCATCAAGGAGCGGCCAAGCCGATCAACTCGCCACACGACCACGGTGTCACCGGACTCTGCATGCTCGAGGAGCTTCTTCATCCCTCGGCGCTCGATCGCGGTCTTGCTCCCGGAGGTGACATCAGCGAACACGTCGCGCTTTTGAACGCCGACAGCCACCAGCGCGTCGAGCTGCAACTGCGCATCCTGACTCGATGTGCTCACGCGGGTGTATCCAAGAAGTCTCACTCGACCAGTGTGACTCACAAACTCCTCGCAATCATGACCCTGAGACGGTTTCTGTTGAGACGCATTTTCGAGACATCTGCGACCTCGGAATCGCGCGGACCCGACACCGCGACAGCGATGCCGACCGGGCGTCTCAGAAAGCTGTTGTTTTCCGAGATGCAGTTGATGTTGCAGGTACGGTGTCTCCGTGCCGAATAGTTTCGCTCCCGTGGACCCCGTCGCGCTCACGCAGTCTTTGATCCGATGTGCTTCGGTCACTCCGAGCGACGACGGAGCCCTCGATGTCGTGGCAGGCGTACTTGAGAGCCTTGGCTTCATCGTTCATCGGCTGGACTTCGATGGCACCCCGAATCTCTACGCCCGCCGAGGAATCGACGGACCGCACCTGTGCTTCGCCGGTCACACCGATGTCGTTCCCCCAGGCTCTAACGAGTGGAGCTCCGACCCCTTCGATGCGACACTCCGCGACGGGACGATCATCGGTCGAGGTGCCAGCGATATGAAGGGCGCCATCGCCGCTTTCCTCGCAGCGGTCTCGCAGACGCAGCCCGAAGTGCTCGACCTTGGGTCGGTCAGCCTCCTGATCACCGGAGACGAAGAGGGGCCGGCCACGGGTGGCACCGTGCGTGTGCTCGAGTGGCTCGCCGATCGCGGCGACATGCCGGACTTCACCCTTGTCGGCGAAGCGACGAACCCGGAGCGGATCGGCGACGTGATCAAGATCGGACGGCGCGGAAGCCTTAACGCCAACCTGACGGTGCGCGGGTTCCAGGGGCACGTTGCCTACCCCCACCTCGTCGACAACCCGGTGCACCGCCTCATCCGCGTTCTCAACCGACTCGCCACAACACCACTCGACGAGGGGTCCGAGTGCTTCGAGCCGTCGAGTCTCCAGATCACCACGATCGACGTCGGCAATGCGGCGAACAACATGGTGCCCGCCGAAGCAACCGCGCATCTGAACATTCGCTTTAACGACCTTCATTCAGCCGAGAGCCTCGAGGGCTTGATCCGCCGGGCGGCAGAAGAGTTCGCAACCGACTTCACCCTCTTAGTCGAGGTAAGTGGCGACCCCTTCATCACTGCTGGATCGAGCCACGTCGCGCTGTTATCCGAGGCGGTAACATCCGTGACCGGGCGAACTCCCTCGTTGGATACCGGCGGAGGAACTTCCGATGCGCGATTCATCGCCCACTATGGCGAGGTCGCCGAATTCGGCCTCATCAGCAGCACAATCCATCAGATCGATGAACACGTCGTGGTAAGCGATCTGCACCAGCTCACAGTGATTTACTGCACGTTTCTCGCAAAATTCCTGACTCGCTGAAATCCTCGGTGATCCGACGCACGCGTAGCGCGACGTCAAGGAGCGATCAAAGACTGCCGCCACAAAGCGATCAACACCACACCGCGTTGACGCTGGCTTGTCACGTATTCGGCCGTATAAGTGACAGGAGCCAGCGGTGCTCGTCGGGTACATGCGCGTCTCGAAGACCGACGGGACGCAGACCACCGATCCGCAGCGCGACGCGCTGCTCGCGGCCGGCGTCGAGGATGCTCAGCTGTACTCCGACCTCGCATCCGGCCGGAAGGATGATCGCCCGGGCCTGCTGTCGTGCCTGAAAGCACTGCGCGAGGGCGACACGCTCGTGGTGTGGAAGCTCGACCGGCTCGGACGCGACCTGCACCACCTCGTGAACACGGTCCATGACCTCACCGCCCGCGGCATCGGGCTGAAAGTGCTCACGGGTCAGGGGGCGGCGATCGACACGACCACCGCGGCCGGCAAGCTGGTCTTCGGGATCTTCGGGATCTTCGCGGCCCTCGCCGAGTTCGAGCGCGAGCTCATCTCCGAACGAACCATCGCGGGCCTCGCGTCCGCTCGAGCACGGGGTCGGGTCGGCGGGCGCCCGTTCACCATGACGCCCGCCAAGGTGCGACTCGCAATGGCGTCGATGGGCAAGCCGGAAACGAACATCGGCGCTCTCTGCACAGAACTCGGCATCTCCCGCCAGACGTTCTACCGCCACGTCTCGCCCACGGGTGAGGTGCGACCAGACGGCCTCCGCGTCCTCGGGCGGAAGACCACCTAGACGCAGCTGGCCGACGTCGGCGTACGCTCCGAAAGACGGCTCCGGTAGTTGTGCAGACGACCTTGAAGATCTGTGCAGAGGACCTCGAGAACTGACAACCGCGAACGTCATCAGATCGTTGAAAGGTTGACTGATCAGCGTCCCGTTAAGGGATGGTCGACCGGACGGCCGGTAGGGGTCGTTCTCACATGCTCGTCCGCGCGGTCGACGTGAGGAACGGGGTGGTTAGTACCGGCGGATAGAGACGTTCTCACCGAGGCTCGTCCAGTCGAGGCCATCAGCGTCGTCCGGACCGGCGCCATCGGTGTGTATCTGAACGACCCATGCTCCGTTCAGCGACAACTCATCCCCGCAGCCGCTTCCGTCTTCGTTGTCGCCTTCTCCGTCCACGATCACGCACCGGCCTCCGGTCGTGATCTGCGACCCGATCCAGACGTCCAATCCGTCGGCTGAGCCGACGTAACGGATCGAGGCGGGGTCGTAGCCGTCTCCTACAGTGCCGACGTCGGGAAGAGCGTCTCGCTCGTCTTGTGCCCGCTTGAAATCGGAGTAGGCCTCGGTGTCGGGGCCGGAACACCCGGCCATGAGCGTCGTCGTGAGCGCCATCACTGCGGCTCCGGTCACCCACCTCAGGCGCGTTGTCGATTCCACCGCATCCCCCTGTGCCTCGTCAGCACAACGTACCGCGCTGCGAAGGAGAGGAGCGCTGGCACTGTAACGATGGGACTTCTTCCGAGTCTCGCACCCACGGGAGAGTCGATGGAGCGTTCCGTATGGGGATCGTTGAGCGGTCACCCGAACGCCGATCAGTAGACCGATGCACGCCGCATTGCTACGGCGAGACGATAGAACCCCTGAGAGTCACCGTCTGTCACCATTCGTCGCCCAGCTTGCGGAGACCGTTGTCTTCCGGCAGGGTCTGGCGCGAGTAGTCGTGCAGAACGTCGGGCGACGCAGTTTCGCGTCCGTCACGTTCAGCTTGGCGGGTGGCCGCGATGACGACGCATGTCACAGCCACGATCAACGCCGCAGCAGTCGTCAACGTCATCCATATCGGCTGAACGGTTGACCCATCCGAGCACAGCGGGTTCCAGAGGAACCCCTCTCCCGTCAGGCTGCCTCCGCCGCGGGTCCTGCACGTCTCGCTCGGGTCCCACATGTAAATGGAGGCTACGGCTCCCACGGCGGCTGCAAGCCCACCGAAAACCAAGGCGAGAACGATGGGCGTCGCTGCACTCGGTCGCGGGGGCTCTCCAACGTTCATCGGGACATCATGCACCGCGCTCCACCAGATTGATCAAGAGCCGGAACGTCAGGCCCGGTATCGAGTGGCCCGCGTGGAGGTCATCGCGCCGCGACGGTGAGGTTCAATTCTTCGCCGACGCGCAGAATTTCGTCGGAAGGGAAGCGGAACGGGTTGAGGTAGAACAGGTCATCGGCCGTCATGTCGAATCGTGCCGCGACGTCCTCTGCGAGGTCGTTGCGAGCGACCGTGTACGACGTCGGCATTCCGTCCGTCGATGTCGTTTCGCCACGCGCTGCTGCACGCGGCCCGGCGTCCTGGGCGACGAGATCACTGCGTTGAGGCTTCACGCTCCATTGGACGTCAGCGACAGCAATGATCCTCATCGAGCAGTCGGGGTCGTTCTGGGGCTTGGTGGTGATGACGAGCTGATCGATCGCTGTCGGGTCGCCGTGGAACTCTGCGAGGTTCCGCCAGGCCTTGTAGGGCTTCCCTGGCTCCGCATCCGCGAGACCCATTGGGAAAGCAATGTCGAAACAGGTGGCGCCCTCATCGATCGGGTCCAGCGCTGCCATGACCGCAACGGAACCTGAGGAAGATGCGGTCGCGGCGGGAATGTCGAGCTCGTCTGATGCCAGAGCCAGCCGGCCATCAGCCGCACTCAAACGGATGCTGCCGGCCGTCCCATCGCTCCCCGTGAACGTTGCCACGCCAAGGTCACCGGTCAGTGCGGCGTCGGAGCTGCTGTCTGTGGACACCGGAGGCGGAGCCGGCGGTTCAGGCTGTGGCGTGCATCCCGTGACGACGATCAGGCATGCTGCGATCGCGACCGTTTTTCGCGCCTTCGAGAATGTCCCCACTGGCTCAGGGTAAGCGACGTCCTCGCTCTTCCCTTGGTCGTGCGGTTGGGGCGACTGGATGGAGTGGTCGCGGTTCCCTCCGCTGAGGCCAGCTAGGGGCTACAGCGCCTTGCTAGGGTCCGGACTTATGGATGAGCCCCGAAAGCGCGGACACCCGCTCGTCGTCGCGGGAGCGACGATCGCGGCTGCAGCCGTCCTCTGCGCTTTCGTGTACTACGCCGGTCTGGCCGTCTTCCGGACCGAGGGGGACGTGCCGGCGGCCTCGGCCATCGACTTTCCGGCCGGAAGCGAGCTCGTCAGCGAGACCGTCGAGTGCGCCTCCGGTGGATGCTGGCGGCTGTTCTCGGTGCGCCCGCCCGACGCGATGACTCCCGAGCAGCTGTCGAGCGAGCTCGGAACGACGCCGCAAGCGCGCATCGCAGGAACGCTTTGGGACCCGCGCACCATCACGGTCAGTTCCGCCATCGAGGGACCTCTCCTGAAGGTGCGGGCCGATTACTGGTCCCAAGAGTTCATCCCGTAACCACGCGCGCGAAGCGCGGTGCACCGCCGGCGTGACACGGACCAAGGAACGGGCGCTGCATCCGTTCCGTATGGGGATGGTTCACCGGCACGCAGGGTTCTAGTTGTCCTTGACTCTGCGACCCGCGCCGCGCCCGTCTCCGCCGGCAATCCAGTCGTTGACCGCTCGAGCTACG